>NZ_CP012642.1 GCF_001412595.2 Massilia sp. WG5 | reverse complement strand
CCAGTGGCGGCGCATCAGCTGCCCCATCGGCGCATCGCCTTCCACCCGGCACAGCAGCTCGTTCTCTTCTTTGCTTATCACCGCAGACCTCCCTAGTTGTTCAACCGCTGCCTGGCTCCTGCATGCAGCGGCCGGATTACTTTTACCGCACAATAAAAAAACTTAGACCCCTAAGCAAAAGTATAGATGCCGCGCCAACCGGTGTCTACCGGTTTACGTTCGATACACGTGAAATTCGTAATTGGAACCACAGGTGCGCTACATCGCAATCCGGCGGCTCGACGGCCTGTCCTCAGCCGCGGACATGGCGTCCGAACGGCGTGCGGGGACGCCGCTGGCCAAGCGGCCAGCGTCACACCTATGTCCATGGAAAATGCTGCGCCGGATCAGCCGCTTCCGGCGCAGGCAGCCTTCAGTCCTGGTCCCCGTACATGATGGTGCGGTAGTACTCATAGAAACCGCGGATCGGCCCCTCGGTCACCATGTTGCCGTCCTCCGGCGGCGCCGCCCCCCTGCCGCCCAGTTCCAGCACCGCGGTGTTGCCCGGGTTGGCCTGGATGCCGGCGCAGGAGTACTCCAGCACCTCGGTATCGTCAACCGACACGAAACCGGACGGACCGGTCAGGTTGGCCTGGCGTAAGCGGCGCATAGTGGTTTCCTCGTCGTCATCCTCGTAGCCGAAGTAGGTCCACAGCAGCTCGAACTCGTTCGGCCCCATAGGGATGACATAGCGCAGCTGCAGGCTGTTGTCCTGTTGTTGCAAGACCAGGTCAGGAAAGATGGTCTGGATCTGGATCGTGATTTCGTCGTTGTACTCCGGCGCCGCCTTGACCAGTCGCATGTCGTTGAGCGTGTAGTCCGGACGATAGGATTTCATTTCCATCGTGCCGGTGGCTTCGCCGGTATTCCGGACCGATGCGAACACGTTGTGCGAACGGGTGCGCTCGTCGGTGATGGTGACGCCCTTCTGGTCAATCCGGTACAGGCCGAAGCTGATCAGGAATACGTGCAGCAAGGACGCATGGTAGGGATCCTTGATGTTCTCCATGTACAGTTTCCAATCGCCCTTAATGCGTTGGCGCTGATAGCCAAGCACCTTGACCTTGCGGCCATTGAAGATACGCTTGAGATAGAAATAATTTTCGTCGCCAAGATACTCTTCCATCGGCGGGACGCTGTGGTCGAACGAAGCGAACACGGCACCGTTGATGTTTTCTACTTTCAGCACCCGCAGGCCGTGCTCCTTCATGTCGAAGTCGGCCGGGAAGCCGCCCTTGCCCTTGATGCCGCGCCGGAAAGGCACGCCCATCAGTTCCCCCTTCAGGTCATAAGTCCATTGATGGTACGGACACATGATTTCCTTCTGGTGGCCAAATTTCGCCTGGCACAGTTCCACGCCACGGTGCGCGCAATTATTCTGCAGCACGCTGATCTCACCAGTCTCGGTACGCGTCATCAAGACCGTCCGTTCGCCGATCGTCGCGCGCTTGAAATCGCCCGTGTTCGGCACTTCGGTATCGATACCGACAAAGTGCCAGAACGGCCCGTAGAAAATGCGCTCGAGTTCGCTGCGGTAATTGTCCTTGTCCGTATAGACCCACAACGGCACGCGCGAGCAATCTTCCCGCGGCCATTTCTTGTGTGGGTTCAGTTCAGTATCAGTTGCATGCATGTCCATCGCGGCTACTCATTGATTCGGTTTGTCATTGCCGGTCGCGCCGGCAGGCGTTCGGGCACTGGCTGGTTGCCGGCTTACACCGGGTACACCAACGCCCCTGCAAGCAATTCGGAGTCGAACACCACCAGGCGCTCGACGATCTTGAGGTCGCCGCCCGTGCTGTCGAGCTTGTCGAAGGTGCGCGCCGTCAGCAGCAGGCGCGTGGTGCCGTCGACCAGGGTCTGGTACACCGTGATCATCGAACGGCTGTTGATCAGCGCGCCGTCGGCCGACACGATGCGGATGCCCGAAACGTTGTGGTTCAGCGCGCGCGCCGCATGCACCTGGGTTTCCTTGATCGCCGTGATGCGGTCCACCAGTGCGCCCTTGCTCTCGGCGAACATCGGACCGATCCGCAGACCGCGCTCGTGGTTGGTCCGCGGCACGATCCGGTACACGCAGTCGTCCCGGAAAAATTCCGGCCACTGCGCGAGGTCTCCGTCGCAGATGCATTCGGCATAGCGGCATACAAGTCCGCAATCCTTGCTCTTAACTCCAAATCAAACATGGCTGTCTCCGTGCTTCTGATTTCTTGTTGAATTCTTGCCGCCCTATTTGCCGGCTTCCTCGCGGTACAGGCCAACCGCCTCGAGCACCGGCGCGTCCGTGACCGAAAACAGTACCGCGCGCGAACCCGACGAGTTGTTGCGATGTTCATACCAGGCCCAGCTCGGAATCGAGAACACGTCGCGCGGTCCCCATTTGAGCTCGATGTCACCGACCATGGTGGTGCCCTCGCCTTCGACCACATAAAACACCGCGCTCGACGTCTTGCGCTTCGGTTTGCCGGCAAAGCCTGGCGGCAGGCTTTGCACCGCGCAGCGCAGGGTCGGCAGGGTCGGGCCACCCGTGGCCGGGTTGGCATACTCGAGGGCGATGCCGTCGTGGGGACAGCCGGCGACGGCGGCGAAGCGTTGCAGCTGCTGCTCGACGTCGCGCCAGGCATAGCGGTACGGAACGACCTGGCGCGCCGGCTGTTCCCATTGCGGGCGGATCGGGTTGGCGCGCGCGCTCGGGAACTGCTCTGGACGAATCACCTCCTGCGTGACTTCTCCCAGCGGCTCGTAGGCCATCTGTCCCAGCTTGGCGACCAGCGGCACATCGAGGACGTCGAGCCAGATGCCGACCTTATCGCTTTCGTTGTGATGGTCGTGCCAGGTCCAGGTCGGCGTCAGCACCAGGTCATTGGTTTCCATTACCAGCGGTTCGCCGTTGACCACCGTGTACAGCTTCTCGTCGCCCTCGATCACGAAGCGCAGCGCCGAGATAGGATGGCGGTGCGCCCAGGCCGTTTCGCCCGGTTTGGTCACCTGCATGCCCATCAGGATGGTCTGGGTGGTGCTGCCGACTTCCGGCGCAGGGTTGATGAAGGACACATTGCGGCGCGCCGTGAAGCTTTCGGACATCACGTCGAGCATCTCCATCAGTTTCGGGCTGACCGCATCCCACCGCCACAGGTGCGGCTTCCCGGCCGAATTGGGGCCGCCAATCAGGCGTTCGAGCATGGCGTCGTACACCCACTGCCCGCGCAGCGACATGGCGGCCAGCTCGGTGTCGAATTGGGCCAAGGTTTTTGTAGTAGTAGTCATGGACGTCGTCTCCTCTATCTGCTTATCTGGATCTGTGGAAATGAACAAGTCAGCGTTGGCGGCCTGGGGGGCGGCCGGCGCGGCGCCGAACTCGCGCTGCAGAATCGCCCAGCGCTGGCCGCACTCGCGCGCGCCGGCAATATAGTTATTCGGGGCTTCCAGGTATGGCGGACGGCTCGGGCCGGGATCGATCAGGCCAGCGGCCGCAAACTGCTGGTGCCCGAGCTGGATGCTGTAGTCCATGAATTTGGCCAGGTCGCCGTCCGGGATCATTGGTGAAATTGCCCAGCGCAGCTTTTCGGTGAGCGCCTGCGCGCGCGGCCAGTCCCTGGCCCTGATCGCGTCGGCCAGCGCGACAATCGGCGCCGGGCACAGGCCACCCCGCCCGACCAGCAGGCCAGCGCCAGATCCGGGTGGGCCTGGGCTGCGGCATACCAGTCGGTTTCCAGTGGCAGGATGCGGATCTTGCTGCCGACCGCCTGCAGGTCGGACAACAGCGAAGGACCGCCGACATGCTTGGCAGCCACCACTTCCGGAATGTCGGCCAGCGCCTGGTACAAGGCCGGCGAAATCTTGCCCTTGAAAGCGGATGGGTTGTCGTACACCACCAGCGGCACGCCCGGCAGCGCCTCGGCGATATCGCGATAGAAGCGCAGGATGGCCGCATCGTCCATTGCCAGCCACATCGGGCGGCCGACGAACAGGCCATCGGCGCCCAGCCCGACCAGTTCGCGACCACGCTGGATCGTGTCGCGGGTATTGAGGGTGGTGACGCCGGCGAACACGGGTACCGCGCCGCGCGCCGTGCGAACGACGCAGTCGACGAAGTCGCGCAGCTCGTTCCAGGTCAGGGTTGCGCATTCGCCGAAGGTGCCGGTGGTCATGAGCACATCAACCCGTGCATCGAGTACGATGCGCACCATTTTCTCGGTCTCGGCCAGGTTGACGGTGTTTTCGGCATCCCAGCGCCCCGCGTTCGGGGTGGCGGGCGTCGGCAGGATGCCGACGATGCCGGCGATGTCGTTGACGGTGATTTTCACGTGTTTTTCCCTTTTAATTAAAAGAACAGCTCAGAGGCCGACATACTCTTCCAGCAACTGCCGGTTGCGCCGCAGTTCATCCGAGGTGCCGCTCCATACGGTTTTCCCTTTTTCGAAAATGAAATGGCGATCGGCCAGCCGCAGTAATGGCGCAATGTTTTTATCGATGACAACAGCGCAATTCCGGTCTGCTTCAAGTTCTTCAAGCATTCCCAGATCTCGGCGCGGATCAGCGGCGCCAGGCCTTCGGTCGCTTCGTCGAGGATCATCAGTCTGGGATTGGTCATCAGGGCACGCCCGATCGCCAGCATCTGTTTGCTCGCCGCCGGACAGGTTGCAGCCGAGGTTGGTTTCGCGTTCCTTCAGCCGCGGGAACAGCGTGTAGATGCGCTCCAGGGTCCAGGGCGCGCCCATCGGGAAGCGCTGGGCCGCCGTCGCTACCAGGTTTTCACGCACACTCAGGTTGGGAAAAATGCCGCGCCCTCGGGCACCAGCCCGATCCCGGCCTGCGCCACGTGGTGGTCGGGCTTGCCGGTCATGTCCTGCCGGCCAGGCGGATGACCCCGCTTTTGGTCTTGAGCATGCCCATGATGGTCTTGACCATGGTGGACTTGCCATGCCGTTGCGCCCGAGGATGGTGACGAACTCCCGGCCCGGATGTCGATGCCGGCCCCAAACAAAACCTGGCTGGAGCCGTAGCAGGCTTCGATACCGCTTGCTTCAAGTAAGATTTCACGCATCGAGCGTCTCCTCCTCGCCCAGATAGGCCGCCTGCACTTCGGGTCGGCCGCACCTGGTCGAGCGATCCGGTGGAGATCGCCCGGCCATATACCAGCACGGTGATGCGGTCGGCCAGGGTGAACACCGAATTGAGATCGTGCTCGATCAGGACAATGCTGACCGAGCCCTTCAGTTTGAGCAGCAGCTGCGTCATTTCCGCCGATTCCTGCGGGCTCATGCCTGCCATCGGCTCGTCGAGCAGCAGCATCTTGGGTTTCATCGCCAGCACCACGGCCAGTTCCAGCTGGCGGCAGGCGCCATGGCCAGGTTGCGCGCGAGTGTGTCGAGTTCTCCGCCCAGACCGACCAGCTCGAGCGCCGCACGCGCCGGCGCGATCAGGTCCTGGTCGAGCGCCGCCCGGGCCCAGAAACGGAAGCTGTGTCCGCGTCGTGCCTGAACGGCGAGCATGACGTTCTGCAGCACCGTCAGGTCCGGCAGGATCGACGTGATCTGGTACGAACGGGCCATTCCTGCCAGCGCGCGCCGGTGCACCGGCAAGCGGGTGATATCGGCACCGTCGAACAGGATCGTCCCTTCGTCGGGGTGCAGTTCACCGATCAGCTGGCTGATGAAGGTCGTCTTGCCGGCGCCGTTGGGGCCGATGACCGCATGGGGCATTGTCAATTTGCCACAGCCGGCCGCGCCTCGATAAAATGATGAGATGACAGGTTCTCAACTTTACCGCGGTTTCCGCTACCTCGGGAGATCATCAGCCATGTGGTGTGGCTCTACTTCCGGTTCTCGCTGAGCTTTCGCGACATCGAGGAATTGATGGCAAGCCGGGTATCGTCGTGACTTACGAGACGATTCGCCAATGGACTCTGCGGTTCGGCCAGCAATACGCTGCTGAGCTGCGCCGACGTCAGCCACGACGGGGCGACAAATGGCACCTCGACGAGGTCGTGCTGACGATCAAGGGAAAACATCATTACCTCTGGCGTGCAGTTGACCAGGACGGCCATGTCCTGGATGTCCTCGTGCAGAGCAGGCGTGACCGGCAGGCGGCCAAGCGGTTCTTTCGCAAGCTTCTCAAGGGCTTGCGCTACGTGCCGCGGGTTCTGATTACTGACAAGCTCAAGAGTTATGCGGCCGCTAAGGCTCAGATCATGCCGGGCGTAGAGCATCGCCAGCACAAGGGTTTGAACAACCGGGCCGAGCTATCGCACCAACCGACGCGCCAGCGAGAACGGCAGATGCGCCGCTACAAGTCACCGAGGCACGCGCAGCGTTTTCTATCCGCGCATGGGCCGATCAACAACGTCTTCCGATGCCAGCGCAACCGCCTGTCGGCGCAGCAGTACCGGCACGTGCGTACTCAAGCGTTTTCTCTCTGGAATGAGGTCACCGATGTAGCGAAGAACGCATAACCTGGGACATTTGTTATCCGAGCGCGCGGCCATTTCGCTCCGGATTCCGAAACTCGTCTCGTCGGCTCAGCAACTTGACAATGCCCCGTTGTACCGCGTGCTTTATCCTCGTCCCACCTGGTGCTCGAGCTTCACGTCGCGCTTTTCGCGGTCCGACTCCAGCAGCGCAGGCAGATTTCCAGCGTTGCCTTGGCCCAAAGCCCACTGTGGAGCGGTGCCGTTCCGTGCACTACCGCCGCGTACAGCTCGTCGATGACTTCGAAGCGCGGCACGGCCGGAGGCGCCAGCGCGCGTCGCTCGCGCACGGCGTCGCCGTACACCACCACGGCGTCGGGCATCGGCCGCATATCCCCGCGCTCGCAGGCAACGACAATCGGCCCGAAATGCTGGTGCTGGAACGGGGCGGCGTCCGCGCCGGGCTTGGCCGGCGCCCGATAGGCCGGGCCGCCATAGGTAGCGGCCGCCTTCAGCCGGGCCTCTTCCTGCGGCGACTCGATGGCCGCTAGACGGCGCCGCGCCGCCATACTCGTCGACTCCTTGGGCGCGCCCATTTCTCCCGTCCAGCCGCACACTCGTCCGAATCGAAATGGCCGAATCCGCTGTAAACCAGCGAGGCGAACACACCATCGTCGAACCACAACATCGCCGCGTAGGCGCCCTCGGTAGGCCGCGCCGGATCCAGGCCCCATGGGTGGCGCGAACGTGCGTGGCGCGGCTGCCTGCCAGCAGACGCACCACGTCCACCTGGTGCGCTGCCTGGCTGAACACGACGCCACCGCCGGCATCGGTATCGAGCTCTTCCGGACGCCGCGGGCGGTACAGAAAGTCGGTGTAATTGAGCGCCTGAATCATCTTGACTTTGCCGAGTTCGCCGCTGTCGATGATCGCGCGCGCCGCCAGATAGGGCGAGTCGAAACTGTGGCAATGACCGACGATCAGGTGCACGCCGCCGCCCGGCATGCCTCGATCATGTCGTCCGCACTCGGCCATGCTCAACGCCATCGGCTTTTCGACCAGTACATGTTTCCCATGCGAAGCGGCAATACTGGTGTGCTTCAGCATGGAACTGGTGCGGGCTTGCGACATAGATCGCGTCTAGCGACGGGTCGGCAGCGAGCTGTTCCACGCTTTCGTAGACCGGCGCCGAGAAGTCGCGCGCGAACTGCGCGCGTGCCGCCGCGCGCGGGTCGCACGCCGCGACCAGCTCGATGCGGGGATCGGCGCCCAGGGTCGGCAACATCAGCGTGAAGGCACGGCCAAGGCCGGCCACTCCAGGCGGAGTCGGCGTTGTCCCATGATCACAGGTCCAGCACCAGTTCGGCCGACCTGGCGCGCGACACGCACACCATGATCTGCGACTCCATTTCCTCGGCATCAACACCATGTCGCGATGATCCGCTTCGCCCGCCAGCAAGCCGGTGCGGCACGAGCCGCAGGTGCCGCTTTCGCATGACGACGCCACGTCGCAGCCACTTTCGCGTAGCACGTCGAGGATCGATTTGCCGACCGGTACCTCGAGGCTGCGGCCGGATTTTGCCAGCTGCACCACGAACGGCGTGTCGTCGGGCCGTGGCCGGCTGCCGTCGGCGAAGCTTTCGAAGTGAATGTTCGAATGCGGCCAATGGCCGGACATGTCGCGCACCGCGTCCATCAGCCCTGCGGGCCGCAGCAGTACACATGGGCCCCGCTCGACCGTTCCAGCACGGCCACAGGTCGAACGACGCGCGCCGGTCGCCATGGTCGTGGTGCACATGGACACGTCCGCGCAGTTCCGGTGCGTTCAGTTCCTCCAGGAACGCGGTGGGTTTCGGGCGAGCGCGTGAAATAGTACAGTTTCCAGGGCGCGGCAGGCAGCTCGCCCATGGAGGCGATCATCGACATGATCGGCGTGATGCCGATCCCGCCGGCGATGAAAATATAGGATGGGGCGGTTTCCACGACGGAAATGCGTTCTCGGGCACCGAGGCCAGCAAGGTGTCCCGACCCTGGCGTCGTCGACCAGGCTGATCGAGCCGCCCTGCCCGCGCTCGTCGCGCTTGACGGCGATGACGTAGCGGCCGCGCTCGGCCGGGTCGTTGCACAGCGAGTACTTGCGGATGGCGCCGTTCGCACCCGATCTTGATGTGCGAACGGGCGTAAAGACCGGCAGCTGCGCGCCATCGGGTGGACCAGCTCGAAGCTGCGGATACCCTCCGCCACGTCGCGCACGTGCGCGATACGCAGCGGTGTCATTCCATCAGGGGTTGCCGGGCCTTCCATAGGTGCTTGGGGAGCGGCCTTGTGGGCATCGATCAGGCTCATTGGAGCACCCGTAGCGACAGGTCGATGGCGCTGACGTCCTTGGTCAGTTTGCCGCTCGATATGCGGTCGACGCCGGTGGCGGCAATCGCGCGCAGCGTCTCCAGGCTCACCCCGCCGGACACTTCGAGCAACGCGCGCCCGGCATTCAGGCGTAGGCGCGGTGCATGTCCTCCAGCTCGAAATCGTCGAGCAGGACGCTGGTCGCGCCTGCGGCCAGGGCCTGTTCCAGCTCGTCCAGGCTTTCCACCTCGATCTGGATCGGGACGCTGGCGTCGAGCGCACGCGCCGCGGCAAGCGCCGCGGCAATGCCGCCGGCTGCGGCGATATGATTTTCCTTGATCAGGATCCCGTCCACAGCGCCATCCGGTGGTTGGCGCCGCCGCCGATCCGCACCGCATATTTCTGCGCCTGGCGCAATCCGGGCAAAGTCTTGCGGGTATCGAGCACCACGCAACCGTTCGGGTTCGGCGACACCCGGCGATCACGTCCGCGTAGCCACGGGCCCGGGTCGCCACCGCCGACAGCATCTGCAGGAAGTTCAGTGCCGAGCGCTCGGCGCTGAGGATGGCGCGCGCATTGCCGCCGATCCGGCACAGAGTGGTCCCGCGGCGACGCTGGCGCCCTCGGCACAGAGCAGTCGACCGTGGCGCCCGGTCGAGCGCATGAACGCAGTCCTCGAACCATGGCTGGCCGCACACCACCGCGGCTTGCTTGGCCACCACCTGCGCCGTCATCAGCTGGTCTGCCGGCACCAGCTGTGCGGTCCAGTCGCCGCGTCCCAAGTCTTCCAGCAGGGCGTCGCGGACATTGCGCTTGCGCGCCTCTTCGAGTGTCTCATTATGATCAAACATCATTTATTCCAGAATTTGAAATTCGCGCTGGGGG
This sequence comes from Massilia sp. WG5, assembly GCF_001412595.2. NCBI lineage: Bacteria > Pseudomonadati > Pseudomonadota > Betaproteobacteria > Burkholderiales > Oxalobacteraceae > Massilia > Massilia sp. WG5. Next base: position 4,944 of record NZ_CP012642.1, on the reverse strand, counting down.
GCGCATGGGTCAGCTCAGTCGCCTGCAACAGCAAGGCGGCTGCGCTGACAGCCAGGAAAGCAAGGATGGTTCTCCGAAACCACAACTCGCTGAAAAAACCGCGCAACCATTTGCCGATCAACAGTCCGCACGCCATCGGGAGCAGGCCGACCAGCGACACCGCCAGTTCACTCGCACCCAGCCGGCCATGGGCCGCCAGCGACGCGTACAGCGGGATGGCGCTGAACAGGTAAATCACGCTGATGCAGCCGATGAAATCCTCGCGCTCGAGTTTCAGCGCCGACAGATAGGCGATCACGACCGGTCCGGTGAGCGAAGAAACGCCACCGACCACGCCCGCCAATGCCCCGACGGCGACGCCAGCCAGCCGTTGACGGCGCGCTGGAATATCGAATTGCGGCCGGAACGCCATCGACAGTGCCGCCAGCAACACCGCCAGCGCCACCATCAAGGTCAGCATGCCCGAGGGCATGGCCAGCGCCAGCGGGACCGTCACCAGGGTCGCTCCTACCAGCGCCACCAGCAGCGGGAAAAAGCGGCGCAGCCTGCCGATTGCGACACCGCTATCGATCGCCTGCCACAGGTTGGCCGCGAGCACCGGTATCGCCAGCAAGCTGATGGCCTGCGGGGTCGGCATCACCAGTGACAGAGCCGGCACCATGACCAGCGGCAGCCCCACGCCGAGGATGCCCTTGACGATGCCGCCCGCCACGAACGCGGCGGCGACGCCGGCCACGATGGCAAGTCCGGCCAGGTTGCTGCTGCCGAACGAACTGAGCAGGTCTGTCATGGAAACCGTTGCCTGTGCATCGATCATATCTTGAAGGACTCGTAGCTGCCGGGGTGGAAGATTTCGTTGACCGACATCCGGCGCGCCGACAACCCCTGGGAATGATGGTGGCGCACGAATGCCTCCAGGGTCGGCCGGTTGTTAGCCACGCCGTACGACCAGTAATCCTGTCCCATAGACTCGCGCGCCGCCTTCAACTGCTCTTCCACGAACGGCAGCGTCACCTTGGTGGCCGAGGTGTCGCCCAGCCTGGCGAGCGCGGCCGACTTGGCCTGCTCGAACGCCTTCAGCACGGCGCCCGGCAACCATGGATGCTGTGCCGCCAGTTCGTTGCGGATGCCGACCACGTGCATGATCGGAAAAATCCCGGTGCGCTTGTAGTAGTCCTTGGCGGTGGCGGTCGGATCGGCAAACAGCCAGCCGACATCGGGATTATTAGCGGCCGCGCCGCCAGGCGGGCGCGGCGCGATGAACGCGTCGATATCCCCGCGGTCGAGCATTGCAGAGATCGTGTCGCCTTCCGGCGCACTCTCCATCCGCACCTCAGGTGGCAGCGCAAGCTTGATTTTTTCGGGACGGCCCGGCTCGTCGATGCCGCCGCGCACCCAGGTCACATCCTCCGGCCGCACGCCGTAATCGTCCTGCAGGATCGAGCGCGCCCACACGTTGGCGGTCAGCTGATATTCGGTACCCCAATGCGGCAGCCTTTCAGGTCTTCGGGCTTGCGGATGCGATCGGTGCGCACATAGATCGAGGTATGGCGGAACGCACGCGACAGGAATACCGGTATCGCCACGTACGGGCTCACGCCCTTCGAGGCCTTGACCAGGTAGCTGGAAAAGGACAGTTCGCTGATGTCAAACTCGGCATTGCGGAAAGCCCGGAAGAAAATCTCTTCCGGCGAAAGCGTCATGCAGACCGGATCGACCATCGATCTGCACGCTGCCGTCGAGCAGCCCACGGGTCCGGTCATAGTCTCCCATCGCGATTGAAAGTTGAAGCTTGGACAAGTTTTGTCTCCTGAATCGTTATCCGCGGCTCAAGCCGTCGTCTGGTAGCTGCCATCCAGCGCTGCCGCCTGCGGCTCGTCCCACACATAGCTCGTTTCGTACGAGCGCCAGTCGACGCTCTTGGGGATGATCGCCTGGTAGGCACAGACCCCGGGCCCGACCGCGCTGTCGGCGCAACCGATCGCAGGCTGCCCGTCCTGGAATGCGCGCACCGCCTCGATCATCTGGCGCCGGAACTCGACGACGGCGAGGTCGCTGGCGCCGAGGCGGTCCGCACTGCGGTTCGCTATCGGGCTCATCGTCACCCACATCGCAATATCCTGGTTCGGGAAGCCCGTGATCCCGGTGAAGTTCCCTGCTTTCATGCTTGCCGGTCCTGCCAGAACATGTTGTGGACGTTACGCAACGGCTTGTAGTGCTGGTCGAGGTCGACGCCCAGGCGCTGGCCGAGGAACTTGCGCCACGTTTCGGTCTCCGGGGTCTTGGCCGGGTGGCCCCAGGCGATGAAATAGAACGCCGTGTTGGTGTCGTCCACCGGCATTGATGTTGGCCACGTTGTACAGATTGTTGGGCGGGATCAGCGCGGTGGCCGGTGCGACGAACACCGTCGAGCGCACATAATCGTGCGTCGCCGCATTGCTGATCGGGCGCCGCAGCGCCGCATAGCGGAAGCCATAGGAGGTGCGCTGCACTTGCAGCCGTGGCGCCTTGTCGGTGGAAGGCCGCAGCCAGGCCTTGTCGTTGGCTTCGGCGCCCTGGACCCGGGCCGGCACCATGTCCGACGAATGCAGGCTCGAACTGTGCGCCGAGTCGATCGCGCCCTCCAGGATCTGCGCCCAGTTGCAGGGAATGATGGCCTTGGCGATGCTGACCCGGACTTCGGCGGTCGGCGCCCAGGGCGGTGGCGTGAACTCGGGCATCGTCTCGGCAGGACCGAGGTAGGCCCAGACGCAGCCGCCCCATTCTCTGACCGGATAGGCGCGATGCTTGACTTTGGCGGCCATGCAGCTGGAGGCCGGCTCCGATGCCATCTCGACGACGTTGCCTTCCACGTCCATCTTCCCAGCCGTGATAGAGGCAGCGCAGGCCGTTGCCCTCGTTGCGCCCGAGTACCAGTGAGGCGCCGCGGTGTGGGCAATATTCGTCCATGACGCCGACCCGGCCCTGGGTATCGCGGAACACGACCAGGTCCTGGCCGAACATGCGCGCCTTGACCGGCGTACCGTCCGCCTCACTCACTTCTTCGATCAGGCATACCGGTTGCCTGGCGGCGCATCAGCTGCCCCATCGCGCATCGCCTTCCACCCGGCACAGCAGCTCGTTCTCTTCTTTGCTTATCACCGCAGACCTCCCTAGTTGTTCAACCGCTGCCTGGCTCCTGCATGCAGCGGCCGGATTACTTTTACCGCACAATAAAAAAACTTAGACCCCTAAGCAAAAGTATAGATGCCGCGCCAACCGGTGTCTACCGGTTTACGTTCGATACACGTGAAATTCGTAATTGGAACCACAGGTGCGCTACATCGCAATCCGGCGGCTCGACGGCCTGTCCTCAGCCGCGGACATGGCGTCCGAACGGCGTGCGGGGACGCCGCTGGCCAAGCGGCCAGCGTCACACCTATGTCCATGGAAAATGCTGCGCCGGATCAGCCGCTTCCGGCGCAGGCAGCCTTCAGTCCTGGTCCCCGTACATGATGGTGCGGTAGTACTCATAGAAACCGCGGATCGGCCCCTCGGTCACCATGTTGCCGTCCTCCGGCGGCGCCGCCCCCCTGCCGCCCAGTTCCAGCACCGCGGTGTTGCCCGGGTTGGCCTGGATGCCGGCGCAGGAGTACTCCAGCACCTCGGTATCGTCAACCGACACGAAACCGGACGGACCGGTCAGGTTGGCCTGGCGTAAGCGGCGCATAGTGGTTTCCTCGTCGTCATCCTCGTAGCCGAAGTAGGTCCACAGCAGCTCGAACTCGTTCGGCCCCATAGGGATGACATAGCGCAGCTGCAGGCTGTTGTCCTGTTGTTGCAAGACCAGGTCAGGAAAGATGGTCTGGATCTGGATCGTGATTTCGTCGTTGTACTCCGGCGCCGCCTTGACCAGTCGCATGTCGTTGAGCGTGTAGTCCGGACGATAGGATTTCATTTCCATCGTGCCGGTGGCTTCGCCGGTATTCCGGACCGATGCGAACACGTTGTGCGAACGGGTGCGCTCGTCGGTGATGGTGACGCCCTTCTGGTCAATCCGGTACAGGCCGAAGCTGATCAGGAATACGTGCAGCAAGGACGCATGGTAGGGATCCTTGATGTTCTCCATGTACAGTTTTCCAATCGCCCTTAATGCGTTGGCGCTGATAGCCAAGCACCTTGACCTTGCGGCCATTGAAGATACGCTTGAGATAGAAATAATTTTCGTCGCCAAGATACTCTTCCATCGGGCGGACGCTGTGGTCGAACGAAGCGAACACGGCACCGTTGATGTTTTCTACTTTCAGCACCCGCAGGCCGTGCTCCTTCATGTCGAAGTCGGCCGGGAAGCCGCCCTTGCCCTTGATGCCGCGCCGGAAAGGCACGCCCATCAGTTCCCCCTTCAGGTCATAAGTCCATTGATGGTACGGACACATGATTTCCTTCTGGTGGCCAAATTTCGCCTGGCACAGTTCCACGCCACGGTGCGCGCAATTATTCTGCAGCACGCTGATCTCACCAGTCTCGGTACGCGTCATCAAGACCGTCCGTTCGCCGATCGTCGCGCGCTTGAAATCGCCCGTGTTCGGCACTTCGGTATCGATACCGACAAAGTGCCAGAACGGCCCGTAGAAAATGCGCTCGAGTTCGCTGCGGTAATTGTCCTTGTCCGTATAGACCCACAACGGCACGCGCGAGCAATCTTCCGCGGCCATTTCTTGTGTGGGTTCAGTTCAGTATCAGTTGCATGCATGTCCATCGCGGCTACTCCATTGATTCGGTTTGTCATTGCCGGTCGCGCCGGCAGGCGTTCGGGCACTGGCTGGTTGCCGGCTTACACCGGGTACACCAACGCCCCTGCAAGCAATTCGGAGTCGAACACCACCAGGCGCTCGACGATCTTGAGGTCGCCGCCCGTGCTGTCGAGCTTGTCGAAGGTGCGCGCCGTCAGCAGCAGGCGCGTGG
>NZ_CP012641.2 GCF_001412595.2 Massilia sp. WG5 | reverse complement strand
AAAAGAAGGGCAAGTACTGCTTGGAGAAGCTGCAGGACGGCGAGAAAAATGCGCGCACGCGAAATTCATCGCCTTCTACGGTTTTGACTTGCAGGTAGGGTCGGAGCTGGTCGGCCGCGCCGGCGCCGGCCGGCGGCGCCGCGTGCACGGAAAAGGTCAAGCCGAGTGCGATCGTGGCAAATAATCGTTTCATCACTTGAACATCCTCTTGAAGACATCGTCGAGTGTTGCTGCACTGTTCAGTTCCCTCTCGGCGATGTAGGTATCGATGCCGAGAGCGACTTCCTGATAGGTCAAGCCAAAGCGACGTGCCAGTTCGGTACGCAACGGCGGCGTCGCGCCGGCCGGGCGGTTCGTTTCCAGCTTCGTCCGGCAATCGCTGAGCTTTGCGGTCCCCTGCTCCACCGCACGCAGCCCGGCCATGACCAGAGTTTCGTACTGGAGTTGACGCGACCCCAGGCGATACATGGCATCGGGATCGAACCTGTCGCCTCGAATGACCTGGCTAATGGGATAGTCGATCTCGACAGCTTCGATGAGGGCCGTCTTGCCGACCCGCGTCTGCGATGTTGTTTCGCTCAGCGGCCGTGCAAGTTCGAGCCCGTTGTCTTCAAGCCAGGATCGTTCATAGACGCCCAGCTCGCGCGGCGCTGGCTCCGACTCGAATTTATAGATCAGGCGCTGGGCCATGATCAGCTTCAGCGATTCGGCCAGGCGCACAGCGTCGCGCGTCCGGTCGGGTAACAGGTGCAGCGCGCGTGAGGCTGCGTCCGTGGCGCCGTTCGCATGGAGGGTCGATAACACCAGGTGGCCGGTGGAGGCCGCGCTCAACGCAACGTCCATGGTTTCGACGTCACGGATCTCGCCGATGAGGATGATGTCGGGATCCTGCCGCAATGCCGAACGAAGCGCCTTCGCAAAGGTCACCTCGCCGCGCACGGCGATCTGCTTGATCGGGCCCGGACCGCGCAACCGGTATTCAACCGGGTGTTCGATGGTCACGATCGAGTTCTGGCCATTGATCAGATAACGCAACATGGCGTTCAACAAGGTCGACTTGCCCGAACCGGTGGGCCCGGTTGCAAGGATGAGTCCGCTAGGTTCGCAAATCAGCCGCCGAATCAATGCTTCAAGCGCATACGGCAGACGCAGCTGCTCGAGCGTTGGAGCAGTCTGCTGGTTGATGAGACGACTGGTGAAGCTCCAACCATCGAAAGTCTTCGCATATTCAACGCGGACGTCGATGTCGTAGGGCTGCTCGCCGTTGGTCGGCAGACCCTGCTCTCTCACCCACCAGGCGGGAAAGGACAGCGAAAAGCGCGTCGACATCAAATCAGGCGTGCTGCCGCCCTGGGGCGTATTCGTCAAGTCGAACATCTTGGCCCGGAAATGCTTGCCGTTGTTGTCGCCGTCGTAGCGGAAATTCACCATCCCCACCGGAGTGCGAATGCCGAACTCAACAGCGAGCCCCTGCCAGTCGTGGCCAGAGATGTGTACATCGGATGCGCCGGTGGCAACGGCATAGGCGAATGCACGAAGCAGCACCGTCTCCACAGTGCGGTTCGAGCCTGTCGTGATGGGCATCATCGCCAGGCGCTCGTCTTCGCTGAGACGATTGCCAAACAGTTCGGGGTACTCGGGTAGGGTGAATTCGATCATGGGGTCGACCGTCTCGGTGGGAGGAAGCGTTGCTATAACTGCATGACGATCGTACGCATCGGTCCAAAAAAAGTCAATTTAAATTAAGTTTTTTGAGGTTATCAAGCGTATAATTCTTAATATGGATTGATTTTTTTGGACGCGAAGATGCCTACCGTAAACCTTCCAAGACGTAGCTCCAGTGGCGCCGTGCTCGTTGTTGGTCTGCTGTATTCGCTTCTCGCTGGAGGCCCGTTGCCGGTTGCAGCCCAACAGCAAACGAGCAACACATCGCAGCCGCGCGTCACTCCCGAGGTGCAGTGGAACCGTGACCTGCTTCGTTCTGGACGCGTTGAACAGATGGCCGGGTCGATGAGACAGGAAAACAAGGCGGCCGCGCAAGCCGCCGACGATTCCATGATCGGCCGCGCCAGGGCCGCCCTGCCGTCGTTGGACCAGCTGGGCGCCTCGCTGAAATTTGACGGAACCTATGTGTCCGTTTCGCCGCATGGTCCTGAGGTGATTGCCCTGATTCGCCAAGTGCCAATGCACAAGGGCAAAGACCGCAACGATATTCTCGCTAAACTCCTGGACTTCACCCGGCAGGGTGTGCCCGAGGCCTTGACCTTCAGCGGCTTTGTGTACGAGTACGGCTTATTCGGCGCTCCACGCGACTTCGCACTTGCACGCTCGCATTACGAGGCGGCGGCGGCCAGAAACTATCAACCGGCCATCTTCAATCTCGCGAACATGGCCTATTTCGGCAGAGGTCAGCCAAGCAATCCTGAGCTGGCGCGTGACCTGGTTCACCGTGCGGTGTCGATCGGCAGCGAAGCGTCCAGCCGGGTGTGTGGCCTTGCCACTTTCATCGACTATCGGAACGGTTATCGCGATGCGGCCGCAAGGGTAGGAAAGACTTGCTATTCTGCGCTCGCGAACATCCCGAACGCCGCATACAACAACCAGCTACCTTTGGACCGCCGCATCAAGCTGCTTCGCGATTCGATCGCGACCGGTGCACCTGACGGTTATCGGTGGCTCGAAGAGATCACGCAACGCGCCGGCCCGGACAAGGCTCAACTCTACTGTAAGTACCGACTTGTCAACCGCCTCCGGACGGCTCCCGGCTCTCTCGACATCAAGGCGCTTGCGCGTACCTGCTACGAAACCAGCACCGCGGAGGCGGATCGCAAGAGCACCGACAACGTGGTGCAGGGAATCACGTCGTTCGTGCTTGCGGAAACGCGCGCGCTCGATCAGTTGCGTCGCAACGACCGATTTCACCATGCCTGGAGCGTACCGTATCTGCCGTTCGCGCAGTCGGACGCCGACCTCTACGCAACCGTCATGAAGGACGCCAAATGAAGCGCTCTCTCGCTCTATCGTTGGCGGTTACGCTGCACGTAGCCGCGCACGCGCAAATGTCTCCCGACAGCCCCCTGGTACAGGCCCTGCGCAACGGCCGCGCCAGCACCGCGCTGCCCGAATCCCGGGGTGCGCAACTGGTCGCCCAGAAAATCCAGCAGCAAACCAAAAGTCAGGGCGATGTCACGGTAGCGTTCGTTCGCATCTCGCGCTTCTCGTCGCAACCCCGATGCGGCCGGGTCGGCTACGCACTCTTCCAGGCTTCCAGCAATACTTATTGGCCGCAGTTCGGTGGACAGATGAATGTGTGCGACGACGGGACGCCGCCGCTGCGCTCGTGCAAGGGATCTACCGCGCTGGTGGCGGCAGAATCCCAGTGCAGTGACGGAACGTTCCCGGTAGACACTCCCGAGATCAAAGCAGCGATCGCCAAAGCGGTCGAGGGCGGCAGCATGACGGGGGTACAGTTCAAGGCGCAGTTCGCCCCTCGTCCCAAAAACGGCGGGGTGACCAAATGAAGATGCTGCGCTTCGTCGCTGCGCTGTACATGGCGTGCGCGGCACATACCATGGCGACCGCACAGAATGCTGCGACACTGTCCGACGGTAAGGCGTTCGCCGAATCGCTTGCCCCTCAGTCCGCGAGTCAGATCGTCAATCCGTCCGGCGTCAACCCAGCAGCCTGGTCAGCTGGCTCGAGCGCGATACCGACGAGCACGCCGTCCGGCCTGGGCGCATTCTCGTCGCCGCTCACTAGCTCGCCGCTGTACAACATTTCGGGCGCCCAGGGTGCGCTCTCTGGCCTGGGCAACAACAAAATTCTCAACTGCAAAAACTACGTGCCCACCGGCGATCCGATCGCCGACCAGGAATGCGCGGCGGTGAAGTTCATGAACAAGGACTGCGTCCCGCTCAATAACTCGCAGCTCCAGGTCGTCGGCGCTACCGGCGTGGCGACGAGCCCGGGCGTCAACTGCACGGACACCTACGGTGGCGGACTCTCGAATTTCGGTTACCAGAATGCGATCACTGCCAACGATTCTGTTTTCCACCTGACCCAAGGAGCACAGAACAATGCGTCTGCGGTCACACCGCAGAACTGCGTGTCGACGCCGATCATCACCAAGCCGGCGCAGTACGAGACAAACCAATGCAACAAGACCGTCAGCACCGACGCTCACGTCTGCACGCAGGAACTGGCCGTTGCAATCACCACCAGCTATTCGCCGGCGACGCCGAACTACTCCTGTGCGGTGGGAACGCTGCAAGGGCAATACTGTGTACGGACGACGACTAGCCCAGCGTCCGTATCGTACTGGTGTCCCGCCGGTACGCTGTCGGGCACGCTGTGTATGACCAGCAGCACCTCCCCCGCCTCGCTTTCCTATACATGCCCGAGCGGAGCCACGCTATCTGGAACCACGTGCACGGGCCAGGCTTCGGTACCGGCCAATACGACCTATTCGTGCTCGCAGGGCACGCTCAACGGCGACCAATGTGTCAGTTCCTACAGTGGGACGATCACCTATACCTGCTGGCCGGGATCGGTATCGGTCGGGAACAACACCTGTCAATTCGGGTCAGGTTCGCCGGTGCCTGGTGCGTCTTGCAACTACATGGGTTCCATCATTGGCTATATCTGCACGGGGCCGGCGACGGGGACGACATCGTGCCCAAATGGCGGCACCGTATCGGGCACCAACTGCGTCACCACCACGACAGCGACCATCAATTACCAGTGCACGCAAGGCACTCTCTCCGGTTCCAACTGCATCATCGATGCAAATGGCCCTGCCACGCCGGTGTACAGCTGCTCGTCCGGGACGCTGTCGGGTACCGACTGCGTGTCGAGCGATAGCACGCCTGCCGTTCCCAATTACCACTGCCCGACTGGGCAAACCCTGAACGGCGCCTTGTGCGAATCGTCGACGACAAGCAATGCGGCACTCAGCTATTCCTGCCCGGGTGGCACGACTCCGATAGGCAACCAATGCAAGAACGTACTCGTGCAAACGCACTGGATCGACAACTGCCTGCCGTACGAACAAAGCGCGGGCGTACCGCTGGGAGCTCCTAAATGATCCGGAAAATCGCTGCCGCTGTCGCCGCAGCTTGTGCTGTCCAAGCGCCGGCATGGGCCGAGTCTTATCCAGCGGGCGCTTGCAGCCTGGTGCCCGGTTCGCAGACCTGCATTGACTCGACGCCATGCAAGACCCTTACGGACGGCCAGCTAGTTTGCCTGGCCGGAGCTTCGGCACCCACCGGTGCAGTCTCAATCCCGCAGGCATGCTGGAAATACTCGTACCAGTACGCGTGCGACAACCCGACGCCAACGAATTCTTGCACGCCCTATGAGAACAACCCGGCGTGTTCGGTCGTCGGCAGCGTCTGCACCGATCACAAGGCGGAAACAGGGGAATGTACGGCCTGGAACTTCACGTACAAGTGCATGACGCACCCGGCCGTGACAAGCGCGCAGATCCAGTGCTCGGGCAATCTCTTCGACACCAGTTCGATGACTACTCCGGCAAACCAGAACAACACGTTCGTGAAGGCAGCTCTGGCAATGGAAATCGCGCGTGAGACGCAGGTCTACGCCGAGCCGAACAAGACCGTCCTCAACGGTGTCGCCGAGTCATGCACGAAGGGATATTTCGGCCTGCGCAATTGCTGCACTGGGACACCGGGCGCGACCTCCAATCGTGGCTTCATGCAAAGAATGGCTGGGAACGCGGCATTCAGTGTGGCGAAGTACGCAGGCGAAAAGCTTGTCGACACGGCGTCGCCCTACGTTTTCGACGCAATGTACCAGAACGTCGAATATTTCTCGACGGGCTTGCTGCTGTCGGTCCAGAACGCGGAAAACGTCGTGCTGCAGGACGCCGGCACAGGCTTTGGGCAGGCGATCGGAACAAACTTCGCTTCGCAAGGCATGACGTTAAGCGCATATGGGTTCACGTACGGTACCGGGACTCTCGATATGGCGACGGCCTTACCGGGGACGATGGATCTCTCCGGGACTTTTGGCTTCTCTGCCGGCGAAGGCTTTGTCACCTTCAACCCCTACGTCTTCGCTGCCCAATTGGCCCTGCAGTACCTGATGTCGCTCGCACAATGCAGCGAAGAAGAAAACATCTTCCAGATGCACAAAGGCGCGAACCTGACCGTATTCGTGCGGGAAGAGTGCAGCAAGAAGGTGTTATTCAGCTGCGTCGAGCGCAGGCAGCATTATTGCTCGTTCAACTCCGTCCTCGCCAAGATCATAAATACGCAAGGTAAGTCGCAAACGGGCATGAACATCGAAGACTGCTCGGGCCTCACGCCGGAACAGGTAAGCCAGCTGGACTTCACCCGGATCGATTTCAGCGAATTCACTGGCAAGTTACTGGAGGAGGCCCAGGCCAACCTGCCAACGAACATCAAGGGCAACTACACCCCGGTCATCCAGAACACGAACCAGGGCGCGTTGCAGAACCCAGGCGACGGCCTCGCTTACCCGCCTGGCGCCGCTCCAGTTGCTCCACCGACCAACCCGTAATCTAACGAAAGGTGCATGATGAAGATCTTCGATTCCTCCCCGAACATCACGCTCGAGCGGCCGCGCCGTCGACGTACCATCCTGGCGATCACGGCCGCTGCAGCGATTCTCGTCGCCCTCGTTGTCGCGTACTTCCACCAGCGCAGCGCCTATTCGGCCCAGCTCGAGCAGCTGCGAGGCGAGCTGACTACAGCGCAGGGAAATGTCAAATCGCTCCAAGGAGAAGTGGCCGGCTTGAAAGAAAAGCTTGACGCTTCAAGCTCGAGCATTAACAGTTGCACAAGTAGTCTGGCGTCTGAAACGTCAAAGGTTGCCGCGTTCGCAAAGCAGGCGGCAGCTTGCGAAGTGATCCGTACCAAACTCAACCTGAAAGGCTGACTATGCGCGCTCTCGCTTTCCTGGTCACCGGTGTCCTACCGGTCGCCGCCCTCGCCGCTCCTGCCCATTTCGATGTCGGCGACACCCATGTCATCGTGGTCCGGCCGATCGACAACTGGGACCCCAACAAGACCACTGCGGAATATTCCCTGGACGGTCTGCGATCCAAGAATCTCGGCTTCCAATACATCGATGCCGCCGGCACGAAGGTCGTTCCGAGCTCGGGAGGACTGTTCCGCGAGAAGCGTTCGACGCCGCTGTCGGACGAGGTATTCAAGATCATGGCCGGCAGCGGCTTTGGCAACAAGGGTTCCCACGTCTATTTCGTCAGCGGCCCGATTAAGCTTGAACCGGGCCAAATGCCCGACTTCGTCCGAGCGCAAAACCAGTACTTTCGCGCGTCCGTAATCAAGGACGGCGATCCGGCCACCCTCGCGTCGCGCGTCACCGCCAAAAAGGCCGTGAACGTGCTTGCAACAGCTGCGGTCGCGAAATTCGGCGTGGACAAGTTCGGCGTCGACGCGGTTAACCTCTCCCAGTACAGCACGCTGTATTCGGACATCGGAAAACTGACGGGCGGGGCAAGTAGCGCCTTGCTTCCGCTACCCCTGCCCGAGTTCGACTACGCCGGGTATTCAGAAATCGAGATTCGGCGCGTGACGGACAACGCGGGGCACGTCGGCGAGATCGTGATCGCCTATCGCAATCCGAAAACGCTGGCCAGCGAACAGGGCGCCCTGGCACAAGCCATCGCGGCGGCCGGCGGCGTCGGGACCACGGTCGAGGAAGTGGAAACCACGCGCGCCAAGAGTTACCAGCAGCGACTGGCGATCTGGGCCGAATGTCAGGCTGCGACGGCCTGCGCCCAACAGTAACTTTCGCGCGCGAAAGTGAGAATAACCATGGACGACGATTCCCGAAAATTTCAGCGCCTGACGCAACGCGGCGCGCGTGCCCTTAACTGGGCGGCCTTCATCATCCTCTTCATCTTCATCGGCATCGCAATCATCAACTGAGGAGCAGACATGCTGCGCATCCACGACCAGCTGTTCGAAATGTCCGATCCGGCCCTTACCGCTGCACTGGCATCGGTCTACGGGACCAAGGTTCGTCCCTTCTGCGGCTGCCGGCCTGGCGGTGTCGAGATGTATATCGCTAGGGTCACGGGTAAATTCGCCGTCAAACGCATGCCGAACACAGGCCCTGACCACGCGCCACATTGCGATTCCTACGAGCCGCCGGCCGAGTTGTCGGGGCTTGGCCAGCTGATGGGTAATGCGATCGACGAAAACGCGGACGAGGGCTTGACCACGCTGAAGCTGGGCTTCTCCCTGACCAAGGTAACGGGAAAAGCCGCGCCCTCCCCCGGCGCGTCCGAAAAGGACAGCGTCAAGACGGATGGCAACAAGCTGACGTTGCGGGGCACATTGCATTACCTTTGGGAGCAGGCCGGCTTCAATCGCTGGTCGCCGGCGATGGAAGGCAAGCGGCATTGGCCCGTCATCCGCAAGTATCTGCTGCTGGCGGCCGAAAACAAGATGACAAAGGGCAGCGCGTTGGTCGACCGGCTTTACATTCCCGAACCGTTCGACAAGGACAAGAAGGCCGAGATCGCGCAGCGGCGCATGGCCCGCATGGCGAAGGCGGCAGCGCCTCTAAAGGAAACACGGCAGCTGATGATCGTGATCGGCGAGGTTGCCGAAATCGGTACCGCACGATATGGATTCAAGATCCGCTTCAAGCATGTGCCGGATTGCGACTTCATGATGAACGAGGATATCCATAAGCGCCTGCAGAAGCGCTTTGCGACCGAGATCGAGCTGTGGAGCTCGAACGGCGATAATGGCGTTCACCTCATGGCGATTGCCACCGTCGGAGTCGGCCATACAGGCGTGCCGTCGTTCGAGGAGATCGCCCTGATGGTCGTGTCGCCAGGCTGGGTACCGTTCGAAAACCAGTTCGAACTGATGTTGCTTGGCATGCTGGGCGATAAGAAGCGGCGTTACGTGAAGGGCCTTCGATACAACCTGGCGTCGACCAGTCCACTAGCCGCGGCCGTCCTATCGGACACTGAACCCCAGCCGACCGCCGTGTATATCGTGCCGCCTGGCGCCAGTGACACCTACCGCGAGGAGATGGACAAGCTGATCGAGGGCAGCAAGCTGCCGTCGGTGAAGTGGGAACTCGATTCCGGCGAGATGCCCGCCTTCCCGCCGGCGGCGCCGCCAAAACCGTATCGGAAGCAGACCCCGCTTCCCGCAATGGAAAGCGAGGCTTGAATGAGGCACGCCAGCCTTCTGCAGTGGTCCCCTTATTCCGTTGGCGACCTTGGTCTATTTGACGATATCGACCCGTCAGCGCAGGCGCTAAGCGAGGCGCCTGTCGTCTCCCTCAGCGCCGGCGAAACGCTAGAACCGTCGCGATCCGGGGAGCCACTCCTGATCATTCCGATCCAAGGCACCCTGGTGGTAAGCAACGGCGAAATCACGGCGTCCTTCGAACGGGGCGCGCTCGTCGGTGTCTCCGAGGTATTGCTGGGTATGGCCAGCGCCGCCAGCGTAAGCGCCGACACCGACGCGGTGCTACTCCTCATAGACCGTAACCGCCTCGATCAACTGGTCGAGCTGTCCGCACATTTCTCGCATGTCCTGGCCAAGGTACTGCTCGGATCTCATCCGGGGCGGGAGGTTGGCCTGGAGCTTGCCGGCGCAGGCTGTCCTTCCCTTGATGACGACGTCCCTGCGCACGTTGAATGCGTCGTGCTCGTCAGGTTGATCAACCGTGAGGCGATGCAGCTTTGCCACGGGCATGTCGCCGTTCGTCATGCGATGGAAGGTCTGGAAAGTGCCGTTCGCCAATCGATCCGTCCGCTTGACCTGTGCGTAACGCTCCCGACCGGAGAATGCGTTATTGGACTCGATGGCGACATGTTGGCCGCGTCGATCGTCGCCAACCGCCTGATTTCGAGGGCGTCTCGCGTGGTTGTATTCGGCGATATGCATATCCCGTTGCCTCACCTGCAGGTCGTCGTCGGAATCGCCCCGTCGAAGCAAGCGGCAACCTTTCGCGAGGCCGTCAATCACGCTCGCGACTCTGCGCTGCAGGCTTCACGTGCCGGCGCGACCGTCGGGGGCGCCCTCGCCTAAGGTCGACTTTACAATGCCAGTACGTTTCATATCCGTGATCCGTCACATAAATGGCTGGACGTACTAATGCCGCTTACGGTATGGCCTGCGTGGCTGATGTGCCAAGCGGCTCGTATCCGCTGCAGGCCGCGGCGCCCGCCTCGTCGCTTGGTGACTGTTGTTTGGGTGAAATGTGGCTAATGTCTGTTAGTTGCAAATCTTCGTCGCCTGCACCGCATTGAAACAGGATCCCGACGCGCCGGGATCCGATCCGTTACAGGCTCAGCTCTGGGCCCGAACGTTCTTGCTGTCGCTCGCGCACCGGCCCCTGGGTCTGCTCGCGTACCTGCACGCGATCGAGCGATACGTTGCGGCCGATGTCGATCGCGGTTGTCTTCTCCGGCTCCTTGCCGGCATTCTTGAGCATTTCTTCCCGCCCCTCTTCGGTCGTGACAATCTCCGTGTTTTGCTTGGCCCTCGAGGCGGCCACGTAGCTGGCCTCCCGGTTTAGCCAGAAAGCACCCTTTGGGCTGACGAGGAAGATTTCGCGGTGGTTGGTGACCCCTTGCTCCTTGTGCGAGGTATGCGCATACGCATGGTCGACGTAGCGCAGCTGGCGGTCGGTCATCGAAGACTCGCGGCCATCCTGCCAGCGCACCCGCGCGCCGTTCCCGTCGATCTGCTCAATCACGCCCCGGGTGCCGTTGGCGATGCGGTCCGGATCCTTCAGGCGGCCGATATTCGCTCGCGCCTCGATCGTGTCCCCCACCGCGTACACACGTTCTTCCATCCTGCCAAAGCTAAACCTGGTGTGCTTCGACGGATCGATTTCCACCAGCTTGCCGTTCTCGCGCTGCAGGACCAGGCGGTTGCGGTTGAGATCGTACTCGACTACCGTCAGCATCTCCTCGCGCGCAATCCCGAGGCTCTTGTAGTCCTTCAAGGCGGTCAGCCGGTCGACCTTTTCCTGGGCGAGCGACGGGACGAACTGGTATTGCTGTCCAGTGAGCTTAGGGTCGTCCAGGTGCTGCTTCTTGTGGTCTGAGCCGCTGATGACACCTTCTTCGCGCAGCGCCGCGCGGATAGCCTTGTTCGCTTCCTTGCGGTCCTCGTTGGTAATGGCCACCACGCCGATCTTCGGGTCCGTGATGCCCTCGCTGAGTAATTGTTTGCGGTTTTCGATGAAGCGTTCCGCGGTGGTAGCGTACAGATCATTCGTAAGCGTCGTGTCGAGCGCTTGCAGGGCGGGCGCGAAGCGGCCTTGCTTCATCTCGGCAATCGCTTTCTTCTGCTGCGCGGTCGCGTTGTCGAACCGCCTCGTTTCTTCGATCTTTGAAAGATTGATTCCGCCTTCCTGGGTTTGCAGGAACGCCCGGCCGGCTGAGACGGACCCGTGTTGCTTGGTATCGCCCTGCAAGACCACCCTCGCGCCCATGTCGCGCGCGATCTCGGATAAGCGAGCGGAGTCCTTGGCGCCAGTCATCGACGATTCGTCCATGACCAGCAGGAAGGGCTTGCCCTCGGCATTACCGGTGGCCAGCAGATTTTCGATCTGAGCCGTCTTCGTCAGGTACGAGCGTAGCCGCGCCCGCTCCTGGACATTCTGCTCCCGGTGTTCGGCTCGCGCTACCTTTGCTTCGGGGCGGCCGACCACTTCATAGCTGGCCAGGCTGCGCCCGAAGGCTTCCTGCACGTTGCCGGCCGCCTGCGTGGCGCGTGCGCGAAAGCGATCACCAAACGTTTCCGCCCGCTGCAGCTGCTCCTCGCCGCCGGCGCGCCGCGCCTGGCCAGCGTCCTGCAGCTTGATCCCTAGCGTGTTCAGCGGATGCCACGCGCCCGTCTCGGCCTTAAGCACCTCACCGCTTTTCGAATCAAAAACATAACGGCCGGGACCGAATCCACTCCCCTCCAGGTGCAAATCGCGCTTCGCAACACGCTTGACCTGCGGAATAGTGCCGGGCGAATGCGCGAACTCCACCTCGAGCTGACGTAGCTCGCCTTGCAGCATTTTGATCCGCTCGTCGCGCTCCGTGAGGAAAGCCGCTACGGTCTGGCTTCTGATTCCCGTCGCCTTTTCAAGTTCACGGGCGCCAGTGGTCGACGTGGCTATCCCGCGCGTCTCCCAGCCACGCTCCCGTGCCACTTCCTGCACAAACTCCAGCGCAGCCGTCTTGCCGGTACCGGCATCGCCCTGGATGCCCTGGAACTTGTCCTCATGCATTAGGACATTGCGCGCGGCGTTTACCTGCTCCAGAGACAGCTTGAAGGGCGCCCCGGTCTCGGCCGTCTTTCGTTGCTCGAAGCGGTCCAGCAACTGGTTGAACTCTTCACGGGTCTGCACGAGCGCAATACCCTTGCCCTTCCCTTTCCGAATCGTGTCCTGCAGCGTGAGCTCGTTGGCGATTGCCGCGGACGTCGTTAGCTGCGGCGTGCCCTTGCCGGCGCGGTCGACCAGTGAGCGGTCCTCCTTGCGGTCCGCGATCGCCTGTTTGATCGCGTTTACGCCGGCACCGTGGCTGAAGAAGACAGCCTCTGACTCCAGCTTCGACACCGGAAAGGCCTGCTCACGCTCAGAAAGGTGCTTCACGGCGCGGGTGACGCCATCCCGGGCCAGCTGTTCCTCGGAGGCCAGCTGCGGTCCGGCCTTCCTCGCCTTGTCAACGATGGCGGCAAGATCGAGGCCGGCTTCACGCGCTTTCTCCTCCCAGATTTCGCGCAAGTAGTCGCGCTCGAGGTCGACCTTGCGCGCGCGCGTCGCTAGTACGGCGGACTGGCGCGCCTGGTGGGAGGCGCTGTCGGGATCGATACCGCGCGCCTCGAGCGCCTCCCGCATCTGCTGGGTGCGCTGGCTGAACGCCTCCAGATGCGGACCCTCCACGCCCTTGATATCGAAGTCGATGCCGTTTTCGCGGTATGCAATCTCGTACCCCGCCTCCCGGAGGTTGCGCCCGAGCTCTGCTTTGTAAATTGTGTCCGCTTGGGTGCGAATCTGGAAAAGCTCGTCGTTGGTCAGCGAACGCCACTTTTGTGCGTCGTGGTCATATGTGACCGCCACGACGACATTGTGATTGTGGAGCTGAGGATCGTTCTCGCGGCTGGTCTCATGCTGGACCGTGGCGTAAAGCAGGTTGCCCGTCGGCTTGAACTGGTTCTGCCCATTTTCATCCTTTACCCGTACCTGGGCGCCGTGCTCTTCGAGCCATTTCATCGCAACCCGGTTTGCGTCGACGTGCGCCTGTACTACCCGTTCATCGCCCCCGACCAGCCCGACGATGGAAACGCTCTTCGGCGCCGAAATCGTCATGTCGTAGCCGAGCCTTCGCTCATCCCCTCGCGAATTCGCGGACAGGTCCTGCACCTCTCCCGTTGCCGGGTTGGTGATCTCACCGTCCAGGAATTTGACGAACTGCTCTTTGGTCACGGTCTCACCCGCAAGACCGAGCACCTCGGCGCCGTTCCCCTGCCAGGTCAAGTTGGCTTGCTCGTTAACATAATAGTTGTCGGCGCGGTCGTGAGCCGGGCCATCCGACTTGAGCGCATTATCGTGATAGCGTGCCGCGTCGTCACTGCTGCCCAGTTTGTAGAGTCCGATCATGGGCGCTCCCCGTAAAACGCCTGAACGGTGAATCTGCGCTCATCCGGCCGAGGACGGACCAGAAGCTCGACGCGCTCCCTTTCGAAGCGCTTTCCGTGGTTGTAATCTGCGGGTGAGAACAGGATCTTGCGCAGGGGCCGGCGAGATGCATCCACCGTCAAGACGGCAATGTTAGGAAAATCGTTCGCGTCGCCCAGGTTTGTCAAATCGAACGAAATGGGAACACCGACCTGGGTGGCCGCGCCGGCACGCAGCTCGGAAACCTGCAGGAATGCCGGATCGTTCGTCTGCGGCCGCAAGCTCATCCTGCCCCGGACGCTATCCTCCCACACGCGTTTTACTGCTGCGTTATTCTTGTTGAGACCGTCCGTGACGGCATCAGTGATTTCAGCGCGAAACACGTAAGCGGCCGCAGCGGCCAGTAACGCGCCCATGAACAAAGTATTGATAGCACGTCGGATAAGTGTCGGTTCGGTCGCCAGCATGATTAGAACCCCAGGTCGATTTCACGGTGCGGATTCGGCGTCGCCACCTCCGTAGAGGCAGAGGTCATCGATACGTCGATGACGCCGTCCGCGGCTTGCTGTTCGTTCGCTTGCTGCTTTTGTTGCTGCTCCTGCTCTTCCTTCTTCTTGCGCTCCGCTTCGATTCGCGCTTGCTCGGCCTCACGGCGCACGCCATCGAACGCGCTTTCGCCGCTTGGTAGGACCGGGCGCGAGATCTTGAAGCGTGCGTCGCGCGGCGGGTTCTCGTTCCGCTTCGCGAACGATTCGATTCGTGCAGGAAGGATCCAAAACCTCCTGCGGAGCCATGCCGAGTAGTCGACCGCGGCGACGGGGAAGTCACCGGACAATTTCAGAAAACCGGTACAAGGAGAGAGCTGACCGAACGTCGCCGGCATGACCGCCCACTTCTCCTGCTCGTTGATTATCAGACCCGCGCCATCGCGCTGCTCAACGACTGCAACGGCCTGGTTCTGCGAGATCGTTTCAGTCTCCGCTTTACCAAATCGCTTCGCGGCGCGTTCCTTCGCTTCGGCATCGTTCATCGCCAGCTGCAGCAGCGTATTGAATCCATTCATGGCAGACTCGGCGCGGTCCTTGCCCAGGCTCGTGACAAACTGGCTGTCGACCTGGGTGCCTGCGATGATCGATACACCGAACTTGCGCAAGGTCGCCAATTGTTCGTCGACCTTGATGTCGCCCAAGGTGTGAACTTCGTCCAAGAAGAACCAATATCGGTCGTGATGCACAACTTCCTGCCGGGCCGCGATTGCGTTGAAAGCGACCTGGAGCAGCAGCCGGTACAGCGGAACAAACATCGCTTTTGTGTCGTCCGTGCCGAAAATGAACAGGCGCACATCATCGTCGCGATCGAGAAACTCGGACATTGACCATTTGCCTTCATTGACCGATGCAATGCCGTCGAGGTAGATGGATATCGAGCTGATCACGCCTTGTCGCTGGCCCTTGGAGTCCCCTCCGATAGCGGAGCTCGCCACCGATTTCTGGATGAGCAGGTTCATCTCATCTTCGGGCATTTCCAGGAAAGCCTCCGCAATATCCTTCGTGTTGACCGCGCCTCGTTCGGTCAGGCGCAAGAGAATTACCGAGAAGAGCGCGCGCGCGGCATCCTCGAAAAAGCTGTTGGCGCCAACCGTTCCCGCCGTCGATTTCGGCGGCAGAAATGCCTGTGCAAGAGAACTGGAGTCGTATCGATTCTTCATCTCCATGAAGATCGACCAGGCGATCGAGCCTTCAAACGCCGGGTTGAAGAATATATCCTTTCCGGGCCGATAGTACGCCCTGAAAAATTCTCCACTTTGGTCATAGATCACCGCTTTGCGCTTATTGCGGAAAACCTGCTGCATGAGGTCATGGATCGCCATCGACTTGCCGCTACCCTGCGCCCCGATCGCAAGAATCCCGCGCATTGGCGCATCGCGCGGCAGCAGCACGTGCGCCAGACGGTATCCTGACGGACCAATCTTGCGCACGAGCTGACTAAGCTCGGCAGCGGTAACGATGTCTCTCGCACCGCGGATGCGCCTATTCGCTTGCTGCTGTCGCCCACGGAAAACGAAGAGCTGCCAGACCGCGAAGTAGCCCAAAATGCCGGCGCCGGTCGCTATCCATACGGTTCGTCGGAAGTCCCGCGCAGGTTCCCACCGCTCACCCATCAAGGAAGGTAAATCCTTCGCCGCGATGTACTGGACGGGCGGGCCGACTTCAGCGTCGACGCTGACGATCTTACGGGTACCGTCCAGATCGCGAATACGCCACTTCCTTGGAACCGTGTCGTCCAGCACTTTTCCTTCAACGTACAATTTCGCGACATCGAACTCCTGAGGCGAGGCGGCAGATATCCAATATGCGATCGGCGTGACGAACATTGGAAATGTCCCGAAGACCAAGCACTTTTTGGCGGCCTGGATCGTCAGCTTGACTCGCGTGGACACGCTCGCCTGTCCAACACCTGCATTTGTCGCTGCGATGTTACGCGCCATAATTTTGCTCCTTTGCTGGCACTTGAAGCAGGTTGCCATGTCCGTCATGATCGACGACTGTTCCCTGACGCGACGTCAATGTGTACTTCGCCAATTCAGGCGGAAGTAGGTCCTGAAGCTTCCATGCAGTTGCGCCGTAGCTGTCGCGCCAGGCACCACTGGAGGTCAAACAGAAATCGCGGAAACGAAGTTCCCCTTCGTCTGTCAGGACGTGCAAGTCGACGGCGACAGTCCTGCTTTCCGCAACAGTGAGGATCTCGCTCATGGTCACCAGAACCGACGAATCGGCGGCGCGTTGATAGATGGACTCGACCACAAAGTAGCGGCCACTTGGAAGCGACTCCAGCTTGTTGACGCTCACGAAACCGGGGAGATCAGTGATCATGGCCGACCTTTGCGTTCGCCGTCCTCGTGGCGGCAACCGTTGCTATCCGCCCTCCCTTACCGAGAGCCTCAAATACCGTTTTGCGGTATTCGCTCATGAGACGCTCTTTGTATGCCTCCGACGTTTCGTTGGCTCCTTGGCGCAAGCCCAAGACTGCTTGCTCGACGTTCAGATGGAGTGCCGCGCCCATCATCTCCTGGAGCTTTTTCATGTGCTCCAGGATCGAGAGCTGGGTTTGCATGATCTGCTCGGAATAGGAGTCGTAGCGGGCAAGACCGTCGCGGATGAAGGTACGCAAGAGCTCCGCTTTGTCCTGTCCGCGCCGCTTCATCTCCTCCTCAAACGCCCTGTGCAGGTCCACATCGAGCCGGGTACCAACAGGAATAGTCTTCATCGGACGCTCCCAAAAAGTCAATTTAAATTAAATATTATACTTTCGTCCACTCGCAATCAATTGAAAACAAGGTAATGCCCTGATTTACCACATGTATTGGGTTTCAAGAGATGTGCGGGGTGGTCTTGGCTCTCGGCTGTAAACAGACTTTCTGCTTAAGGATCAATTAGTTAGCGCCGTTTTGTACGCAGCACGTTTCGTGCGTAATGTGTGTTCTTTTAACGGGGGGGTGTGGGGGTCTCTACCCCCACCTTTTTTCATTTCTGGGACGGGGTCCGGGACACCGGATCGCGTCCCACCGGTCAGACCTTCGCTGGCAGGACGGGAACCGGCCTGCCAGCGCTGGAGTAGTGCATTCTTGCCGGAGTGTAACGTAGGCAAGTCGTACATGATCCGCACGGTTCGGCACCAGCCGAACCGTGGGCTGGATACCGCGGCGCCGCCCCCAACGTCGACAGCGTTGGCCAGGCGCGATCAGCCAGGACCGGGTCGGCGGCGTCGGTGCGCGTCAGCGTCACCGCGCTGGGGATCCGGCCAGGTGGCCGAAGTCCGGGAAGTGCCTGGGAGCGGCAGGAAGGCGGCGAAGCCGCCGGCGCCGCGATCGGCCAGGACCTGGTCGGCGGCGCCGGTGCGCGTCAGCGTCATCGCGCCCAGATCGACGTCATGTGGCCGAAGTCCGGGAAGTGCCTGGGAGCGGCAGGACGGCGGCGAAGCCGCCGGCGCCGTGATCGGCCAGGACCTGGTCGGCGGCGCCGGTGCGCGTCAGCGTCACCGCGCCCAGATCGACGTCATGTGGCCGAAGTCCGGGAAGTGCCTGGGAGCGGCAGGACGGCGGCGATGCCGCCGGCGCCGCGATTGGCCAGGACCTGGTCGGCGGCGTCGGTGCGCGTCAGCGTCACCGCGCCCGAATCGACGTCAGGTGGCCGAAGTCCGGGAAGTGGCTGGGAGCGGCAGGACTGCGGCGAAGCCGCTGGCGCCGCGATCGGCCATGACCTGGTCGGCGGCGCCGGTGCGCGTCAGCGTCACCGCGCGCGGATCGACGTCATGTGGCCGAAGTCCGGGAACTGGCTGGTAGCGGCAGGACGACGACGAAGCCGCCGACGGCGCGATCGTCCGGGACCTGGTCTACGGCAAGCGTAGCGCGCAGCGCCGCCAGGCGCGGAGGCGTCAGGGATCAAGCCCGAAGGGTCGAGACCGCATAGCGGGCTCGATGCGTAGCACGCCGAGCCCGGCCCCGTAGGGGAGACGCCCGAATGCAGGAGACTACGATACGCACGAAAAAGATCAAAATCGTAAATCCTGACCAAATCGATTCGATCGAATCCACATACACAATTGCGCAGGTTGTGATTAAAATGAAAATCACGCCGAGGCCAAACGTACGGTTCGGCTCCATCAATCAATCGAGGCCAACAATGAGCGATACGACCCAAAACCAGAAACAGAAGAAAGCGAAGTCACTTGACGAGGAAATTGCAGCAGCCCAGCAAAAGCTGAACATGCTAGTTGCAAAGAAACGGGAGGAAGAACGCAAGGCCCTGGAGCGGAACCAGAAGGCGATTGCCGCGCTTTTGCGCACCGAGAAGCTGGATGCGGTTCCGATCGAACAGTGGACGTCTGCGCTCACGGCGTTGCGCAAGCTGTTGAAGGTCGAGGCGCCGAAGGGCGGCGAGGCCAGTACGCCATCCAAGCCGCAAACCGACAGCGAGCCATCCAAGTCCGCGGAGTCGCCGGCGCTGCAAGAAGCTGCTTAACCTACGCGCGGGGCGTTCGAGGCCCCGCCATCATCTTGCGCTGGGCCCAGGAAAACAGGGAACCACGCTGCGCCTCCGATAATCCCTCAAGCAAGACAGTTCGCACAAAATCGGCGACGGCCTTGCGGAGGTCGGCAGGCAAAAAGGCCGCGCTCGCCGGGGACATGACAAAGTCGGGGTGCGTGCACGCCAGAATAATTTCCAGAATGACGAGGGCGTCGTCCGTGCCGCCATGTTCTTCAACGTGGCGAATGAGCATTAAGGCGCCGTCGTGCATTTCGGGCTGATGATCCATCGGATTCCGTGGGTGGTCGCTTGTTCAGGTTGCGCCATGGTACAGGAAATAGAAAGTGCCGCCGGATGAAGAGGGGCCAGGCGCCGGCGAAGCCGGCGCCCGCGCGCTATCGGAGATCGAGGGTGGAAATCCGCTGCGCCTGGATCTGACGGAGGATTCGTTCCCGCGCCGGAGCGCGCTCGGCGTCGATCTGGGCCAAGCGTCGCGCTTGCTCGCCGCTTTCGACATCGACCATGGATGCGAAGTACACGGCGGTGCACGGTCCGGTCCATGCGCGCCACTTTGCGCCGATTCGTGCGCGTACGTCGTCCGGCTGGGCGAAGTACAACGTTCGGGCAAGGCGCCAGATGCTGGCCGTGAATTCGCGTTGACTCTGCTCGGTTTTCACGGACAGCTGTTCGCGGCGCGCCGCCTCTTCATCGATGCCGCGCTGCTCGGCCGCTACGTGTTCCGCAAATAGTGGGTAGCGGTTCTGCTCTTTGACCAGCTTGCGCGCGTACGCGGCACGCTGACGGTCGGTGAGCTGGCGCGGTCCGTACCGCTCTTGGCGCTTAAACCGCATCGCCGCCGCTCCGGCCGTCGTTGGGATTGGTGCGACCTGGCGCGCCATTCCGGTGCTCTTGCGGGTCGAACTCGATGCATGGAATCGCGTCCACCATCTGGCGCAGGGTGGCCAGCTCCTCGCCTTCCCTTTCGCTTCCCGCGTACGGGTGCTTTTCCAGGATCAGGCTGGCGGCACGCGCAAGCTGGCTGTACGTCGGAACGTCGACGTTATGCAGGTATGCGTTCGCGCTTGCGATCGCGTCCGCCTTGATCGCATAGTGGGGGTCCAGGCGGATGGCCATTGCTTGCGCCAGCTGCTGGGCAGTCAAAAGGGCTGAGGCGAACTGCTGGCGGATCAAATCGCCATCTTGCCCATCGGGCAGATTGGCGAAGGTGCCGGCGCGCACGGTGATGGCGTAGGGCTTTGGCGTGGCGACGCCAACAGCCCGCTCTGATTGGATGAAAAGGATGTCGCCGGGGCTGGCGGTGCCGTCCTCGCAAAGGGCTCCGGCGGCAAAGGTCGAATCGCAGTGGTGGATGTTCATCTTTCGATCACATGGCGTTGGGTTGGTCGTCAGCTGGGCAACTTCGTCGGGCTCAGCGTGGTAGGGGATGCTGGTCGGCCGGACGGCAAGCGCAGCGCGCAGCACCGTCAGGTGCGGA
Source organism: Massilia sp. WG5 (assembly GCF_001412595.2). Lineage (NCBI taxonomy): Bacteria > Pseudomonadati > Pseudomonadota > Betaproteobacteria > Burkholderiales > Oxalobacteraceae > Massilia > Massilia sp. WG5. The sequence goes on along the minus strand of NZ_CP012641.2, from coordinate 167,549 downwards.
GGCTGGCGGCGGCCGGTTCGGGCGCAGCGGCGTCCGGACCGGCCGCCGCCGGCGCTTCCCCTATCCGGCTTCGACACCGATTTCGAGACAGACACGGATTTCCTGCGCCTTGCGGCGTTTGCCGATCTTGATGCCGCGGTCGTAACCGTAGTTGGCAAAGCGCAGTGCCACCTTGACCTGATCGTCTGTCCAGCCGGCGGGAAAGCTGAACACAAAACCGTCTTCGTCGAAGAGGTTGACGATGGGGCGTCCCTCGGTCGGGCGCTCGATGATTGCGTCGGCTTCGTCCAGAAATTTTTCCATGTTTCCTCCAACAGTCTGCGGGGTAAGCGGGTTGCCGGGCGGCGGGTGTGCGCACAGCCCGGCGAGGTCGGTCTACAGCTCGCCGTGCTCGGCAAAGGAATATGCGAGTTCGCCGGTCACGATGATGTGGTCGAGCACGCGCATGTCCACCAGTCCGAGCGCCTGAGTGATGTGCCGGGTAAGCAGGCGGTCGGCTTCACTGGGCTCGGCCATGCCGCTGGGGTGGTTGTGGAACAGAATGCAGCCGGAGGCATTCAGGGCCAACCCTGCCTTGACCACTTCGCGGGGATAGACAGAGCAGCTCGCCAGCGTCCCGGTAAACAGGATTTCGCGCTTGATGATGCGGTTCTTGACGTCCAGCCAAAGAATGCCGAAATGCTCTTTTTCCGCCGCGCCGTAGGTCAGCATCAGCAGGCGCCGAACTTCCGTCGGGCTGTTGGCGCGCTTGTAGCTCGCGCGGCTGGTCCGGCGGCGCAGGATCGCCAAGGCTTCGGAAATGATTGCGTCCTCTTCCTGGCGGCGGCACATCTGGTTGGCAATCGCGCCGCTGTCGCGGCACTCAAGAGCAGTTGCGTTCATCGTCACATCCTCCCGTTCACTTGATGGAACCATTATACCGCACAAACTATTGTCTCACAATAGTTTGATGTTGCGTTTCCGCTCTTGCGCATTTCCCCGAGATACCGGAACCTGGAGACCTCGGGCCGGGTGTCGGGGCCGGAACAGGCCCTGACGGTGTTGATTGCTCGCTCGATCAGCCAAGAACCCAGCGCAGGACAGGCCTGCCCCAGAGTGACACCGTGTACCTATCGCCTCGGAGGCACGGTCGCTCGCCAGCGGGCGCCGTCATGGACACCCCGCAGGCCGCATGCGGAGCGCAGCCGAAGGCGAGCACGAACGGGCGAGGAGTGCCTTGACGGCATAGCCCGCCGGCGTGCGATCCTGCCGGAGAGATGGGCGATAGGTACGCGGTGTCACGGCGCCTGGTCCGTAGCGGCGTCGAAGCCGGGTTGTGTTCCCTCTTCTTCACTTTCGCGCGCGAAAGTGCTGACTTCACCCAGGCGCGACCCTCTGGACAGCCAAGCGGCCCAAGCCACGCGGACGGTCGACCTGGTCGACCGGGAGGGCAAGCGCAGCGCGCAGCGCCGCCAGGCGCGAAGGCGTCAGGGATGGAAGCCCGAAGGGGCGAGACCGCGCAGCGGGCTCGATGCGCAGCACGAGAGCCCGGTCCCGCAGGGAGACGCCCATGCCTGGACGTTCTCTCGAGCTCGTTGTAGCATCGGCGCTTTGCCTCACGGTGACGCAATGAACGACCAGACCACGCCCGCACCCGAACTGCCCAAACGCGGCCGCTTCGCGGTTAACGATCCGAAATGGTGTTTTCGGCTGCACGGCAACGATTTTTGGCTCTGGAACCTGGTGCGCGACTTCAATTCGGTCGACATCGACCTGTTCGCGGATCACGAGGACGACCGGCCAACGGTCTACTACTTGACCGCCCCACATCTGACTGGTCTCACAGCGGTCGAGGCGACGGCGCGGGCCGGGGAGCTGCTTGTCCTGTTCAACGGAATGCTGCAGCTCAACGAAGGTTTTGGCTTCCAGCCCTTTAGGCTTGGGGATTGCGTCGAGCGGGAGACCATGCGGCGCGCGCTCCTTCCGTATGGCGAACGGGCGCTGATGAAAGCCTTTCCGGACAATGTGAACATGCTGCGCTATCTGGTCCCGCGGCGGCCGCTGGACTACTTCGGGCAGCTGCTGTTCCTTGCTCGCAGCGACGCCCAGGTGCATGCAATGTTACGTATCCTCGGCACGCACGGCATCAGCCTCAGCTCGCTGTCGCAGGTGCTCGACACGGTCGAGGGCGCATTGCGCGAGCAGTTCCCGAAGGAGAAGGACCGGATCGCGCAGGTCGCGCTCTATGGCGGTAAGAAGGCGGGAGACCTCAAGAACTTCACGTACACGGCGAACAGCTTTGCGGTGTCGGGTGTCGATGCCCGTCATGGTCTTGACGAAAAGTTCGGCGTCACCGACAAGCTGGACGCGCTGTCGCTGGAGCAGGCGGCGGATATTGTGCTGTCGTGCGCGCGCGGCTTCGTCACGGCGCGCGTGACCGAGACTTTCCCCGTGAAATTCCGCGAGGTGCTGGTCGCGTCGAGAATCGACGCGTACTGAAGTGGTCAGGCCGTTGGCGCGGCCGGAGTCGCGGCGCCGGCAAACCGGCGCGCGCGTCGAAGTCGGTCGTTCCCGTCCATTCACTTCCGCGCACCGGCGCGGGAGTCTGACTTCGCCAGGCGCAGCCTCTGGATGACCAAGCGGCCACCGGCCGCGCGGAGGCGCCCCGGGCAGCCGGCCAGGCTGGCCGGGGCGCCGCGGCCCTGGGGCCGCGCTGGTGTACCTGGCACCTCATCCATGGGACGGGCAAGGATTGCCGGTGCCGTCGTTGCAGTCAGGGCACTCTGCCATCTCCATCATTTCCCCGTACATACTCTGACCCTGCTCCCACCATGTCAGCAGGTCCGGCTCGTTCTGGAACATGATTGGTGGTTCCGACAATCCTTCGGTGGCCTCGCGGTGGCCGAGCGCCTGAGCCTCCATCCACACGTCCGACATCCAGTCGCTCAAAACGTTGTCGTTCCGCACGCCATGGATGACTTCCATGATGCGCGCCTGTGCCAGCATGATCCGAACGTCCAGCCCTCGCATGATTGTTCTCCCTTGCTTGTCGTGTCGTTCGGCCGGGCGGCGAACCAGTCGTCCGGCCGTCCTGCTCATCCGTGGTACAGACACGTATTGACGGTGTGGTCGTTGCAGTACGAACAGTGCTCTACCTCGGCCATGTCGATGAAGGTGTTGTAGCCGTCGTTCCACCATGACAGCAGGTCGGGCTCGTCGCGGAACATGAGCGGCGGTTCAGCGCGGCCCTCCCCTGCGTCCTCGAAGCCAAGCAGCCGGGCGCTGTTGAAAGCGTCGATGAATTTCATGGCGATATCGAATCCGCCGTCCTCACCCGCGACCACGGCTGCGACGCGCGCGTGTGCAAGCTCGATCCTTACGTCCAGTCCTCGCATGTTTGATCTCCTCAAGAATGGCGTTCGATGGATGAGGCGACCCGGAGGCCGCCCCGGCTTACTTTTTCCCTTGTCCGACCAGATAGCCGACCAGTCCCGAAGTGATGGCGGTAACGATGCTGCACGCCCACTTCTTGTCATCGGCCGATCCTGCGAAGGCCACCACGATGCACGCGCCGAACACGATGCCGGTGATGACCAACGCGAACACGAAAAGCATCAGCTTCATCGTGCGCGCGAGCTTGGCATCAGCGGTTTCCCGCTCGCGTCGTGCCTGCGCATCCTCGTCGGTCTCGTTTCTGATCTTGAGTTCGAGCTGGTCGCTGTCGCCCCGGATCAGCTGGTCGAGATTGACCGTCCGTATATCGCCTTGGTTGTCCATCACAAGCCCTCGATCTTCGTTTGAACCTGATTGTTCGCGTCGAGCACCGCGATGGAGCAAGCCCGTGCTTGCGCCGTAACGGCTACCTCGTACAGCGCAATCGCCTTCGCGAGCACTTCGCCGGGATCGCCGCCGTTGGCGGCGGCAATGCGGTTCAGTTTCGTGTTGAGCGCGTCCGACATGGTCAGGGTGTACTCCACGCTCTGCTGTCCGGCTTGGCCGACCATTTTTCGTTCCTCGTCAATGAACGACATGCAGGGCATCGGCGCTGCCGACAGCGGCGGCGAGCTTGAGCGGATCTGCGTTCTCGGCCGACGAGTAAAACTCGATCACCAGATCCTGCAATTTGGCAATGGCGCGGGCGCGCTCCGGTACGTCGCGGGTGTTGATGACAACATCGGCGAACCAGTTGCCGAACGGTTCGGCCACTTCGTACAGGAAGACACCGGCCACGTTGTCGCCGACGCACAGAATCGCGGCGGTCATCATTTGGGCCAGCGGCGCAGCGTAAGTCAGCATGTCGTGAACGAGTTCAGCATGGCCGTTGTCCCACTTCGCCAGCACAAGGCCGACGTCGTGGTCGTGCATGCCGTGGACGAAAAACGCCGACAGCAATTCGGTCATGGTCACGGGTTGCGAGGCAGAGGTATTCATAGCGGTCCTTTCGGTTGGTCATCGGTCACTACAGGTACAATTATAGGCCCCTAACTATTGTACGTCAATAGTTTGCTGTTGTATTGCGGGGCTTGCGTTTTACCTGCGGATACCGGAACCTGGAGACCTCGGGCCGGGTGTCGGGGCCGGAACAGGCCCTGACGGTGTTGATTGCTCGCTCGATCAGCCAAGAACCCAGCGCAGGACAGGCCTGCCCCAGAGTGACACCGTGTACCTATCGCCTCGGAGGCACGGTCGCTCGCCAGCGGGCGCCGTCATGGACACCCCGCAGGCCGCATGCGGAGCGCAGCCGAAGGCGAGCACCGAACGGGCGAGGAGTGCCTTGACGGCATAGCCCGCCGGCGTGCGATCCTGCCGGAGAGATGGGCGATAGGTACGCGGTGTCACGGCGCCTGGTCCGTAGCGGCGTCGAAGCCGGGTTGTGTTCCCTCTTCTTCACTTTCGCGCGCGAAAGTGCTGACTTCACCCAGGCGCAAGCCTCTGGACAGCCAAGCGGCCCAAGCCGCGCGGACGGTCGACCCGGTCGACCGGGAGGGCAAGCGCAGCGCGCAGCGCCGCCAGGCGCGGAGGCGTCAGGGATGGAAGCCCGAAGGGGCGAGACCGCGCAGCGGGCTCGATGCGCAGCACGAGAGCCCGGTCCCGCAGGGAGACGCCCACCCCTGCGGAGAGGACGCCACCCAGGCCTGCCCGTCAGCCGATATCGTCAACCAAGCGCGAACGCGACTGCGCCATGCGCGTCAGGCGTTTCTTGGCGATCTCGAAATTGCCCTTGTCCAGTTCAATGCCCGTGCAATGGCGGCCGCACATCATCCCCGCCGCCAATGTCGAACCAGACCCCATGAAGGGATCGAGTACATGTGCGCCAGGCTTGGAAAATGCCTGGATCAGCGGCACGAGAATGGACAGTGGCTTTTGCGTGGGATGCAGCTTGTTGCCGGTGTAGGCGCCCCAGTCGATCACGTCGCCGATGACATTGGCTGGCTCGGGCTGCCCCTTTACGAGCAGGTAGGCGGATTCGTGCTGGTAGCGGACGAGCCGGACCGAGGAGCTATAGCGTTTCGGGAACGTGATATGGCCGCCGATCCTGAAGCCGGCGGCTTTCCATGCGGCGAAAAAGCGGTCGGTCTGGTTCCAGCCGTAGAAGCTCAGGCAAAAAGCGTCCTGGGCGAGCACCCGGTAAATCTCGCGGAAAGCCGGTTCAAGCCACTTGTCGTTGTCATCATTCGCGACGGAGCGCCCTGAGCGATCCCGGTATCCGACGATGTAAGGCGGATCGGTCACCACCAGATCGAACGACCGGTCGGCATACTGGGGCAGCAACAGCGTGCAGTCGCCCTGGTGAACCGCGAACTCGGAAGCCGTCTCGCTGCTGTCGTTGGCGGCGGGCGCGTTAGTGCCCGCCGCTGGTTTGCTGGGCTTTGCCGTGCCGGCATGCGAGCGCACCGGCGCGCTCGACGGCTGGAGAAAGGTAGGGGTGGCGATAAGGTGATGACCGAACAAGTTCATGATTGGCTCCTTGGAATGATGGTAGAAGGGTTGCGTCGCTCTCGCGGCGTCTGCTCACGCCACAAAAGCCAGTGCAGGATTACCGCACAAGTACATTCTACCAAAGCAAACTATTGAAGTGAAATAGTATATTTCAATTTGACGACGAACCCGAGTTACCGGAACTTGGGGCCTCGGGTCGGGTGTGGGGCCGGAACGGGCCCCACGACGTTGGGGTTGCCGTTCGGTCGAGCAGACAGACAGGAGCGGCGCGCAGGCCAAGGCCGGAACATCACCGTGTACCCGTAGCCTCGAGGCCGGGGTGGCGAAGACGCGGGCGCGGTCATGGACACCCCGCAGGCCGCAGCGGAGCGCAGCCGTAGGCGAGCACCGAACGGGCGAGGAGTGCCTTGACCGCATAGCCCGCGGCGCAGCCATTCTGGCTGAGGATGGCGAGGGTACCAAAGGTGGCGTGACCTGGCGCAGAGCGTGATCGAAGTGGGCTGTTTCGTCCCTTTGCCTCGTTCCCGCCGCCGTGCGGGAACGCCGACTTCCCCAAGGCGCAGCCTCTGGTATGGACGGCCACGGAGCGACGACGCCCGGTCCAGCGACGACCTGGTCGGCGCGATCGGAGCGGGCTGTTGCGTCCCTCCCCTTCGTCCCCGCCTGATGGCGGGAACGCTGACTTCCCCCAAGGCGCAGCCTCTAGCATGGATGGCCAGGAAGCCGCAACGCCCTGTCCGGCGCCGACCTGGTGGACGCGGCCGGAGCCTGGCTGTTGCGTTCATCCGTTTCGTTCCCGCCGTCGGGCGGGAACGCCGACTTCCCCAAGGCGCAGCCTCTGGTCCGAATGGTCAGGGTGCTGCCACGTCCGGGTCGGCGCCGACCAGGTCGAAGTGGCCGGAGACAGCTGTTGCGTTCCATCCCTTCGTTTCCGCCATCGGGCGGAAACGCTGGAACCGCCAAGGCGAAGCCTCAAGAATCCGGCGCGCGCATCCCTGGTGCGTCCAACGAGGACGAAAAAAAACCGCCCGGAGGCGGCTCTCGCACCGATGGGCGGCCATCCTCACACGCCGGTGACCTCGGCCACCACGCGTCGTTCGGCATCCACGATGCCGAGATGCTGATTGTTTCGCTTCGCTTCCGAAGCAACGCCATACAATGCAAGCCCCTTAAGCAGGACTTCTTCTGGAGTCGCCCCGTTGGCCTTGGCAAGATGGCCGAGCTTCTCGTTCAGCCCGGGCGACAGGTCCAGTATCATGCTCACCGGATTTTCCATCAGCAACCTCCAAAGTTTGTTCCGTCAACAGATTCTACGCCAATTTCGCTGCGCGTTGAGGCTCCCGCGCAGCCAGCAACCGTAGTAGTTCAAGGTGGAAGCGCTCGACGGCGACCGCGCTCGGCCAGGGTTGCCACGGCGCGCACCGATATATCTCAACCAGGGGATCGTGCTTCAGCACCGGTTCGTGTATACCGAGGACGTTGACAATCTCGTACTGGGACCATCCTGCACAATACAGCGCCTCGGACGCGGCGCACGTCACGTCCGCACGTTTGTGCTCGGCATAATCCTCGTCGGTCCAGGCAGGGAGCCGGTACCGGTCTGCAACCGCGTCGCTCAGGCGCTCTGTTACCTCCCGCAGGGCGTCGCCCAGGAGCGGCTTGAGCTTGCTGATGGGGTCGAATCCGAGCAAGCCTTCCTCGGCGTCGTGCAGCAGTTCGCGCAGCTGCTGGTCGACCGTCAGCGGCGTGGCCGACCATTGGCGGCGCAGCTCGAGCACGGCCAGCGAATGCTGGGCGACGGAGAGCGGTACCGGATGCATCGATTCCCCACCCCAGCGGTAGACACGTGCGAGGCGTAGCGACAGGTCGTAGTCGGTCCATGCATGCGGATCGGGGTTGGCCAGGTCGATGCGCTGCCCCTAAGGGAGACGCATCCAGGCACTGGCTCGTTGTTCGATGGCGTTCATATTCGGTTGTCCTATAGAGGCGGATCGGTAACCCGGCCCGCCTTGTGTCAAGTTACGCGGTCACTTCCTCATCCACTGCCACTGCCGGGTCGGACTGTTCGGCGCTATGCACCGTGGCTTCGGTGACTCCGCCGTCTACCGGTGCCGCCGATTCGGCGGCCTGTTCCGCTGCCTCTTCCCCACCGTCTTGCTGCACCTCGGCTGGTGCCGGGGTCGCCGGGACTTCCTCGACCGGGGCACGCAGCATGGCCGGGAGCCAGCGCGTTCCGACAAGTTTCTGCTCAGCATATTTAGCAGCTTCGCCTTTCTTCATCTTGACAATCGGCATGCCGGTGCCGGGACCGCAGGCTTCTTCGACAGCGGCGATGATCGAGTCCTTGGAGACGGCGCTGAAGTACGACGCCTCGGTCGCGGTCCAGTAGTCGGCGACGTCGATCTGCAGGGCGCTTGCGATGTCGACGCCGTACTGGGTCGCAGCGTTGCCGGTAGTGGCGTCGAGCGAGAGGGCCACGCACAGGGCGAACAATTCGTGAAGGTCGGCAGCATCGAGCGAAAGCAGCCAGCTGAATTCCTCCGATGCTTTGGCCGGTACCCGTGCCCGCCACGCTTCGATCCGTGCCTTGATCTCGTCACTGGCCCGCATGCCTTTCAGGTCTGGAGCCTTGTCGTGGAGGCTGTCCAGCGACGAGTGGCCGCTGATCTTCAGCGCATCGCGGTCGATGTAACGATGGCGGCGGGTTACCGCTTCCAGCAGACGGTGCACAGTCGCCGCCATGGCGACCTCGGGACGGTTCATCATCACAGCCTGCATGACCGCCGTCCGTTGGGCCGACAGTTGCAGGGCCAGCCGTTCCGAGATTTCCGGGCGCTCTTTCTTGGCTGGCTGGATTCCCATACCGGTCACGCTGCCCGACGCGGTCGCGGTACTGGAGACGGTCGTGGCCGGGATGCCCGATGCCATCGATGCCGAGCCGTTCGCGCAGTCGGACGCGCCTTCCTCGGGCTCGGCGCGGCGCATCAGGCCGCGCACGATTTCGACGCCGCCGCGTCCGTCGAGCGCGACGATGATCCCGCCTGCGGCGCGCACCTCGTCGGCATAGGTGACGAACGACGCCTTCAGGGCCTGAATGCTGGCACTGAGGCGCTCGATTTGCTCCTCGGCGTCGTCGGCCTCGCGCTGCAGCGCTTCTGCGCGCGACTCGGCCACTTCCGCACCTTCTGCCTCTTGCTCGTCGGCGTCCGGGTCCTCGTCGACGGCCAGCTGGTCGAGCGTGTCATACAGGCTGTCGCGCTTTTCGCTGAAGTGTTCCAGTTTCGCTTCCATTTCGGATAGCTGCGCCTGTTCGGCCTCGGAAGGCTCCCGGCGTTGCGGCGTTGCCAGTTCGAACTCGGGATGCAGGCGGCGGTCGTAGGATTCCGCGACATCGGACCACGACCAGCCTTCAGCGGCGGCGGTCTGGTCGGCAATGGCGCGCAGCTTGTCGAAGGCCAGCTGGTGGAGCAAGGCGAGGTCTTCCACGAAGCCGTCGCCGGTGTCTGCCGAGAACAGGTCTTCGGTCACGACACCACCGGCTTGCCTGTACTGGTCGAGGCCGACGAACATGACCAGCGGGTCCTTGCTGCCGAGCGATTCCTGGGCGAGCTTGTTGCGGATATACATGGCGGTCCTGTAGTAGGACGGCAGCGCATTCCACACCTGAAGCTGACGCTCCTGATCGGTCGTCCTGCAGAATGCGCGGACTTCCTCGACGCCCATCTGGCCATTGCGGTACAAGTCGAGTAGTTCGGGATGCAGACCGCCGAGGCGCATGCGCTGCTTGACGGTACGAACATTCACGCCGAAGTGCGCGGCGATGGTTTCAGGGGCTTTGCCCTCGTCAACCATTGCCTTGAATGCCACGAACTCGTCCGCTTCGTGCGGCGCGGTGCGGTTCGCGTTTTCGACCAAACTGATGGCAATTGCGTCGCCCGTCGAACGCAGGTCGCACTTGACCGGAAAATCCTCCGGAACGAGGCCGCGCTGGACCAGCAACTCGATGGAGAGGTAGCGTCCGGCACCGGCGATGACACCGAATTCCGTGCCGCTGCCCTGCTCCGGGATCACCTGCAGCCGGTTGAGCAGGCCATAGGCCATGATCGAGGCGGCGCGGCACTCGATATCGGCCATGCTGTGCGGTTTGATCCGGGTGTTCTTGCGGCTGATGTGCAGCTTGTTGAACGGGATATCGACCTCGGTGCTGGCCGTGCCGATGACGGATTGCGGGAAGGTCGGCTGGTCTGCGAGATTCATGGTTGGCTCCTTGGTGAGATGGTTGGTACTACGAAAAAACCGCTGACGCGTCTGCTCACGCGTGCGCGGCGATACGAGCGGGCCGCGTGGTTTGCGGCACGGCGTCGTATTGCTGTAGGGCTGCGTCATAGTCCTGCAGCCACGAATCATGTTCCCCGTCCAGTACTGCCTCCGGAGCGCGGGTAATGGGCGCGCCGATGTAGCGCACGCAACCGGGGTCCGGCTCAAAGCAAAAGCCGCCGCGCTGCTTTACGCTGTCGTACCAGCTGCGGATGCGGCCACGGATCGCCACCTCTTTCCCCTTGGCGAGATACTTGAGGTCGCTCTCGGCCTGTTTGCCGTAAGTCGTGATAGGGATGAAATCGGTCGTCGTCTGGATGTTGTCGCCGTTGCGGAACTGGTGGTCGACCGCGACGACATAGAAGGCCGTGGTCACGCCGCCGCCAGTGCGTCCGCGACGGACATCGTTGACCAGATTGCCATGGATGCGAAATTCGTTAGCGAAACTCATTTGCCCCTCCATCAGTTCAGTTCATGTGTCAATTATAACGCGAAAAACTATTGTTCTTCAATAGTTTGTGTTGCGTGTTTGATGTTGCGCATCTCGCTGAGATACCGGAACCTGGAGACCTCGGGCCGGGTGTCGGGGCCGGAACAGGCCCTGACGGTGTTGATTGCTCGCTCGATCAGCCAAGAACCCAGCGCAGGACAGGCCCGCCCCAGAGTGACACCGTGTACCTATCGCCTCGGAGGCACGGTCGCTCGCCGGCGCGCGCCGTCATGGACACCCCGCAGGCCGCATGCGGAGCGCAGCCGAAGGCGAGCACCGAACGGGCGAGGAGTGCCTTGACGGCATAGCCCGCCGGCGTGCGATCCTGCCGGAGAGATGGGCGATAGGTACGCGGTGTCACGGCGCCGGTCCGCAGCGGCATCGAAGTCGGAGGTTGCCTGCCTCCCCTTCACTTTCGCGCGCGAAAGTAGCCACAGACGCAGCCTCCGTCTAGCCGCGCGGCCGCGTCCCGGGTGGCCTGGAGAGTGACGGCCATAGGCCGGCAGTCCCGCAGGGACCAAGCGCGGGAGCGCGCGCTCGGAATGGGCATCCCGGGTCCCGCGCAGCGGGAAGCCCAACCCTTGCCTTTCCTTGTTTTTCTTGTCCAGCCCGGTAGAATCCCTCCCTTTCACCCAGAACATATTCCGATGGGGCTTAACATCATTGGCGACCTGGTCGACGTCGACCACAGCCATAACCAGCTGCTCAACACTGGTCGTCACGGCAACCCGGTAGTCCAGCAGGTAGCGCTGGGCCAACAAGAGCTCACCGTGTATTCATCCTTCCAAAGGCACAAGGCCCCGCGGAGCATGGGTCGCGACCGCAAAGGCGACAACTGCCACCTGCTGTACGCCTTGAAGGGCAAAGATGGTCTGCGGACCTCGTTTGGTGCGATCCGGCGGCTAATGCTGCATTTCGACGCCATTCTCGAGGACATGGTCGACCAGTCGGGCGATTACGATCTGGTCGTCCCTATGCCGTCCGGACACGCGATCAGTCGGCAATTCGGCCAGCGCCTGGCGGACCGGTACAGGTGTCCCGTGCAGGAAGGGTTGTTCAGCAAGATCTCGAAAGCGCGCGCCAGAGAGCTGCTCGAGCAGAGCGATTTGCCGTCACCCGATAAGCGCAGCGTCGCAAAACGACTGGGAAAGGAAGATGGGGACTTCTCGCTGAAAGACATCCCGACCGGCTATCGCGAGCACTTTCCGCCGATCACGATCCAGGCGGAGTTGCTGCCTGCCGGCTGCACCCGCTTCTTGCTCGCCGACGATCTGCTGTCAACCGGGACCACGCTGCTCGCGGCGCAGCGGCAGATTCAGGCCGCAGTGCCGGGCGCCCAGGTCGACGCCGCCTGCTTGTTCTCGCGGGTTTGACTGTTGTCACGACTTGATGTACCATTTTCAGTACAGAGTGTGAGTGAGTCTCCCCGCTCTCTAAATCCAGATGAGACCCGCGTACGCACCCGTCATGGTCGGCTCGTAAAGGGCAGGTAGTGGCAGATTAGGCAGCGGCTAATCCCTCAATCCTCGGATTGTTGATGTTTCACCGGAGGAGCGATCCTCCACCACTATTCCAAACCCCTGGTCGCGAGACCGGGGGTTTTTCATTTGTGCCAACGAAAGCGACAGTAACAGCCAAGCGGCCCAAGCCGCGCGGACGGTCGACCTGGTCGACCGGGAGGGCAAGCGCAGCGCGCAGCGCCGCCAGGCGCGAAGGCGTCAGGGATGGAAGCCCGAAGGGGCGAGACCGCGCAGCGGGCTCGATGCGCAGCACGAGAGCCCGGTCCCGTAGGGAGACGCCCGGGAGAAACGTCGAGGTGACGCTGGCGATCGCCGCGCAGCACCGACAGCCCGCGTGCAGCTGCTGTAGGACGTCGCCACGCGAAACCTCGCGCGGGTGCTCGCGGCAGAGGGGGCATGCGGCTTGTGGCGGGTCGGTCGGCTCGGAGAGCGGGCGGCGCAGCCGCCGCTTTCTCGGGATGCCTCCGCGGCGGGCAAAGCCCAAGAGCGGGTGCCGACGCTCCGCCCCCGCCGGCGGAGATCACGGCGATCGACACGCCAGGACAATGTGACCTGCCCAGGTGGCCAGGTCAGGTGTCACGTCATTCAAACCTCGGTGCTGCCGATAAATTGTTCGCCCAGGTAAAAGTCCGCGCCGCCGGCGTCCTCGATCAGGCGCCGCCTCGCGCCTACCGCGGCGAGCAAGGTGGAATGGGTCCAGCGCGCCGCAACGGGAACGGTGTCCAAGACCCGGCCGTCGAGACTGCACACTTCGAGCGGTTTGGTATCGTGTCCCAGCAGAAGATCGGTTTCCCCGGGGCGTACGTCGGTAACGAGCATGATGTTCTCCTCTGTTCAAAACGCGTAGAAAAATACGATCAGGCGATCGGCCAGCGCCTGGCGGGCCACCGCGATAAAGGCGATGGCTTCGGCGTCCTGCTGCACGGCGTCATGGGGTTCGCAAAAAGTCACGCCCGGGAGCCCGGTCAGATTGTCGGTCCGCACGGCCTCTTCCAGGGCGTCCAGATCCTCGGCCATGAGGCGAACGCTCCATGCGTTGAATACGCTATCGGTCCCTCCCTTCTTCAAGTACAGCGTCTCCATCCAAGCGTAAACGTCACTCGGCGTCTTCCAGCTTTTCAGCAACAATGGAGCGTCGTCGCGACCAGACAAGCGGTCGTAAAAATCGACCAACAGATCATCCGGTATGGCGCCTTCAGGGTAAGTAAGCACGTTCATTTCAACTCCGAACTGGTCACGGTACAGAGATAGCTTAACATAAAATCTATTGTTTCGCAATAGTTAAACTGCTTTTCTTGAGTACTGTGGGGGCGTATCCGCGAGGCGCGCGCGGACACGTTGATATCCGGGAACGCGTCACGGGCGTAGACACTCGACCTGGTCGACCACGGCGCCGGCCGGCACATGTTGCAACGACTCCCACGCGAACGAGCGGCCCAAGCCCGCGACGCTGCTTAGCCCATGCTTCCCGTCACGAGCGTTCCTCTCGATGCGCAGCGCACGTCGAAACAGAACGGGATGGGTATCGCGCAGCCACACCACCTCGGACTTACGAGACGCCGGACAAAAGAAGCAGGCACTCTTGACGGGGACGGGCAGCCCGGCCAGGGCAATCAGGCGCAGGCATTCGACGCGGTCGATGCCCCACTCCTGGAGCGGGTACCAGTAGGCGTAGCGTGTCGCGTCGACGTGCCCCTCCCGCACTTTCTTCGCGCTGGCAGTGTCGGCCTTCCGCCGTCGGCGGCAGTCCTGCTCCCCGCTGTCATAGCCGATGGCCTTGACGACGCGCAGCCCGGCGTCCCATGCCAGGCGCGCCGGATCCCAGCCTTGCACGAAACGGTTTTGCGGTTCAACCTTGAAGACGAGACTGCACGAGTGCTTGCCGAAGGCCAGCGACGGCAGGGTCTCGTTCGCCAAGCACTTCCCTTCCAGGTTCCGGTATGGGGCGCGTTTTGGACGGTAACGCACGACAGTGACGAGCGGGAAGCCAACCGCGGCCAGCCAAGCGTTGATGATGGGCAGATAGGCATAGGTTTCGGGCTTCTCGGCGCCGGTGTCGGCGAACAGGATGAGGTCGGGCCGGATCCCCCGCCGCCACATGGCGACCAGCATGGCGGTGCTGTCCACGCCGGCGCCATACGAGACCACGAGCGGCGACCGCGCTGGGTGTTCCAGCGACGGCGCCGGGAGATGTGGCGCGCATAGTTCGGCGCGACCTCGCGCTGGCAAAATCGCACTCATGACCGCGCCGCTCCGGTTACTGCTGCAGGGCTGGCTCCGCGATCGCCGCCGGCGGCGGATCCTTGCGCTTGTCGTCCGTGATGAATACGAGGTAGCTCTGGTGGGCCGGCCCGTTACGGCGCTGAGCCGCCGTCAGGAAAGAACCGAAGACGTACTTCACGCGGTGCGCGCCGTGGATGTCGTCGGCGGGAACGGCCTTAAAGCCCCTGTAGTCGCTCGGCATATCCGCGTATTCGGCCTTGGTGAGCTGCACGAAGTCCTCCCGCGGGTAGTTTGCGGCCGGAGGGATGGCCGTCGCCGCGGCAGCTGCTGCTGCGGCCTCGGCAGTGGGCGCCTGGTATTCCTTGATTTCGTCGAGTGTGCGCACGGGGACATAACGGCAATTCGTGGTCACGCTGGTGGTCTTGCCGTCGCGCTTGTTGACGCGCATGATAGTCAGCCACTCACCGCGCACCAGGACGCGCCCGCCCGGCTGCAAGTCCACCTGCTCGGCCACCAGGCCGCCCTGAGCGTCCAGCATGGCGCGCTCGTACGCGAGGCGGTTTTCGTAATGGTCGATCCAGCGCGTCGCCCACGCGATCACCCGGGGATAATGCTTCTGGGCGGCCTCGATCACCTCGGCCAGAGTGCGTTCGGCGTACAGCGTCGGGGATGCCTTCGTGAGGGCGGTATAGGCACTTGGGCCGGTGGTCACGTCTTCACGATCGCCGTCTTTGCGCGGCAGGTACAGCTGGCAGTGGCTTGCTATCGCGATCGCCTCCTTCTCGGAGAGCCCTTCCTTGCACCAGTAGCCGAGCCACTGGATCGCCTCGTCCAGCGTGCGCTGCTGCTTGCGCCGGTCCGCTTCGATCGTCTTGATGCGACGCGCGCGTACATCCGGGCGCTCCTTGTACTTGGCGTTTGCGAGCGCGCCGGCGGCACGTTCGCGCCAATACTGCGAGCTCTCCCACATATTCACCCATTTGCGGAAACCGTTCTGGATGCGCTCGACATCCTTGCGCGCACGGCGTTCGCTGTGGTGGCCGACGAGGATGGGTTGACCGAAAGGGATATTGTCGGCGATAGCCTTGGCTGCATCGTGCGCGCGCTGGGCTCCGGCCGCGTGATTCTCGCTGCGGTCTTCGAACCGCTCCGCGCGCTGCTCGGCACGATCGACCAGGCTCGTGTCCTCGTCGCCGACCTCGCCGCACAACTCGACCAACAGATCATGGCGGGCGGGCGTCCACATCGGTGCGACGAACAGTTTCTGTTGCGGCGCCCACTTGAAGCCTGCGGCCTTTACACGCGCATAGGTGTCGTCGTCCAGCTTGGCACTGGCGTACAAGCGCAGTTTGTTGTCCTCGGGTGAATACGTGGCGGTGAGATCATGCATGATGTCGGCTCCTGGTGATGATGGTGGTTTTACAGGTGTGCTGGTCGCCGGCGTCTGCTCACGCCGGCGGGCGAAAAAGGCGAGCGGTTCAGCTCGCCAGGAAAGGTTTTATCCGCCGCATCCGGCGGGCAGTTCAGGCGTCGCAGCCATACGTGCATCCTCCATGTGGTGAGCTCCTTTCGAATAAGATCATTATAACTAACGAACTATTGACAGACAATAGTTTATTGTTGCGCGCTTGGTCTTGCGCGAAGCGCTGAGATACCGGAACCTGGAGACCTCGGGCCGGGTGTCGGGGCCGGAACAGGCCCTGACGGTGTTGATTGCTCGCTCGATCAGCCAAGAACCCAGCGCAGGACAGGCCCGCCCCAGAGTGACACCGTGTACCTATCGCCTCGGAG
Organism: Massilia sp. WG5; assembly: GCF_001412595.2. Lineage (NCBI taxonomy): Bacteria > Pseudomonadati > Pseudomonadota > Betaproteobacteria > Burkholderiales > Oxalobacteraceae > Massilia > Massilia sp. WG5. Next base: position 151,289 of record NZ_CP012641.2, on the reverse strand, counting down.
GCACGGTCGCTCGCCGGCGCGCGCCGTCATGGACACCCCGCAGGCCGCATGCGGAGCGCAGCCGAAGGCGAGCACCGAACGGGCGAGGAGTGCCTTGACGGCATAGCCCGCCGGCGTGCGATCCTGCCGGAGAGATGGGCGATAGGTACGCGGTGTCACGGCGCCGGTCCGCAGCGGCATCGAAGTCGGAGGTTGCCTGCCTCCCCTTCACTTTCGCGCGCGAAAGTGCTGACTTCACCCAGGCGTGAGCCTCTGGCCAAGCCAGCCAGCCCGGCAACTCGCGCGGCCACGCGCAGCACCTGGTCGCCGCATTGATCATGACGGCAAGCGCAGCGCGCAGCGCCGCCAGGCGCGGAGGCGTCAGGGATGGAAGCCCGGAGGGGCGAGACCGCGCGGCGGGCTCGATGCGCAGCACGACAGCCCGGTCGCGCAGGGAGACGTCCGGCCTGCACGACGCCGCTCAGCAGCAACAAGACCGGGAGGTATGACTGACGGATCACGCCCAGGAATGTTCGCCCCGTACGCACGAAAAAAAACCCTGCCAGTATCGGCAGGGTTTCGCATCGCTCGATCAGAACACGATCGAGATATACGTGTCGGGCTTCGCGATATTCTCAAACGGGCCGCCACCGGACCAGGCGCGCGCAACACCGCCGTAGACGTTGGCGTTGTACTCGCCGGCCGCGAGGATGGCGCGATCGAGCTTTGCGAATTCGACCTGGACCGTGCACCAGGTCGCGAACTTGTGGTTCAGCACGTTGCCTGCTGCGTCGGCGGGATGCATCTGGAACATCTGGCGGTAGGTCCAGGTGTCGTTCTTGTCGTCGCGCAGTTTGCGCAGTTCGACGAGATCTTCGCGGTCCATCGGCACGCCGCGGGGGAGGCCTTGGTACAGCTCGTCGGTATCCTCCCAGGTGTCGGGGTCGAAGCGGATATGGTCGGCTTCCATCGCCGAGAACGCGCTGAGGACCTCGCTCGACCCGCGCAGGGCCGCCAGGATTCGGGGCTCCACGATATGGTCGACGAACGCGTTTTCGTCGCGGAAGACCTGGCCGGGCGCGAGCTTCTCGAACGCCTCTAGGAACAGTGGCGCCAGTTTGGCCGCCTCGCTGGTCGGCATGCGCAGCATGTTGGCGATGCGTTTGACGCCCAGGTCGTCATCGAGGATCACGTACGGCTTGGGATTGTAGTCATCCTGCAGCAGATCCATCAGGTCTTCGCCGTGATGGGAATCCAACAGTTCTTGGCGAGTGAAATAGGTCAGGAAGGCGCCGAACATCTCTGCCGGCCAGCCGCGCGAAATCGGAATGTCTTTCGCTTTGATGATGCGATGGATGTCGAAGGCGCGGTCGCGCCAATACTTTTGCAGCACTTGCATAGTGGGCCTCGTGGACTTGAGATTAATAAGGGCTGAATATCTGCAATGAAGCTCAATGCGGGTATTCGAGTTACTTCAAAATTCCACGTTTTAACCGACAGCCCGTCGGCAGCCACGCTGGCTCCGTCTTTGACGCTGCGTGCAGAATAGCAAGGACATCATCGCCTGTCCAGCACCCGGACTTTCGCACGCGAAAGTAGACGGGTTGACGGGTTCAAGGCTCGAGGCGGCCTCGGCAACGCAGTTCGAAGGACAGCCGATCCGACCGCGGCGCAACCATTCTGAGACGAGGCCGTATCGAAGACGCGGCGAGTTTGCGGCGCCGGCCGAGCCAGCGCCCGGGGCTCAGAACAGCGGCAGAGGACCAGGCCGCAGCACACCGATCACGTAGAACACGACGTAAGCTACAGGTGAGTCGACGCCCCAGATCCGGTAGTCGACTATCAACGCCAGGACAACCACGAGGGTCATCAACAGGACGAGCTTCCAATTGCTCTTCTTCATGATGTCTGCAATGAGCGTTCGAACAGGCGGTGCTGGAGGCGCTGTTCCGGCACCGCACCTCCCGCGGCCGCGAGGGCCGGTGCTGGCGGTCTTCAGGAAGCCATCGCCAGACCCAGAGCGACGTTGCGCACCCAGATGGGCGTAGCACTTAAGACAAACGTCTCGCCCGACCAGGCCAGGAGCAAGGTGGTGCCGCACACGTCGGCGATCGCCTCGGCAGCATCGGGCGGCACCAGGTTGCCGATGTGCTCGCGCCATACGCTGTCGCTCATCCCGTCGAGGAGCAGGTATTCCTCCGGCTCGATCAGGCTTTGCAGAGCTGCCAGCTCGAGTGTCGTGAACGGCCGGTGCCAGGTGCCGTCGAGCGAGCGGATGATGGCGACCGTTTTCTCGTCCAGCGCAGGCAGCAGGTTCAGGCGGGGATCCGCCACGCTCCAGCGTCCGTTGTCGTGCCCGGCTGCGGCGCTGACGGCGCCGCTGGGAGCATTCCAGGGCACCACGCCGTAGTGGCCGCCGGTCAGGTAGGCGTCGCCGGGCTGGCGGTTCAGCGACGTTCGCGGATCGGCTACGGCGAACGCGCCCTGACCGGTGGTACTGGCGCCGATCACCGTCCCTGTCGACTCCTCGAACGCGGTCACCGCGTACTTCCCAGCGCCGTCGAAACTACTGGTCGACCTTGGATCCGCCACCGCGTAGGCGCCGGAATCGTCGCCGCCGATGACTGTGCCGGATGCGCTCGTCCAGGGGGTGACGGCGTATTTCCCGAACAGGTCGCGCTGCGGCGGTCGCGGGTCTGCAACGCATCCGCCGCCGCTGCTCGGGCCATGCCCGCTCGTTATCGTGCCGGCGGCACCGCCCCAGGGAACGATCCGGAACACGTTCTTGTGCGTCTCGGTGCCGGCCGTGCGCGGGTCGGCGACCGAAAAGCCGCCTTGGATCGGGGACCGCTGGGTCGTGATGGCTCCGGTCGCCTGGTCCCAGCCGCGTACGCCTAGCTGGCCATAGTCGCCGTCATTGTGATACCGCGGATCAGCGACGCATTGTCGAGTACCGTGCGCGCTGGACACCACGCGGGATGGGTCGGTCCAGTCTCCGACGCGCAGCTCGTTGCTGTGCTTATCGGGCCCGATGTGGCGCGGATCCGCGACGGCGAAGTTACCGTTCATCGGCATGCCGCGGCTGGTTACGGTGCCGATCGGCTTGGACCACTCGTTCACGCCCAGGACACCGCGGTGCATTTCGGGAACCAGCAGGTAATCGCGCAGGTGCCCGTTCTCGACCGCCAGACGGTTCAGGCTGCGCCAGTCGCTGCCCGCCTCGACGAAGGCCAGCCGGACCCATGTCTTGAACTGCAACCTCGGGATGCGATGCATCGGGCCGCCGGCGGCGTCGCCCGGGAACGGCATGCGGCCGAGGATCTCTCCGACGCCGCGCAAGCGCTTTTGCTCGGGCTCGTAGAGGAACGCCGGGACCTTTTCCGTGTGGCGGGCGACGAGCAAGAAACGCTTGCGGCTTTGTGCCAATCCGCCCAGCTCGCCGCAATCATGTGTGGTTTCCGCGACTGCGTAGCCGTAGCGCTGCAGCAACTGGTTGATCTGGTCGAGCAGGTGGCGGCCGCGCGTCGCCAAGCGTGGGACGTTCTAGAACACGATGAGGTCGACCGCGTCGTCGGCCCAGGCTTCGCACATGAGCCATACGCAACGCAGCGTGAGCGAGTTCAGCGCCTGGTACTTGGCGGTCTGGCTCATTTTCTCGGACAGCAGGCCGGAAGCGCCCTTGCAGGGGCTGCTGATGAAGACGATATTCGGGCGCTCGTTGCCGGCGGCGCGCCGAATGTCCTCCGGCCCTGCTTCACGCCATCCGGCCGGCGGTTCCTTGTCGTGGAAGGCGGCGTACTGTTCGCGGGTAAATAAGTCCATGACGGTGCCGCGGACGCCCGCCTGGCGATCGAAGTCCAGGATTGCGGACCGCGAAACATCGACGCCGCCAAGGCAACGGAAGCGCGCCGAGAATGCTCCGACACGCGGGCTGGCCTTGTTGAACCCCTTCGCTGCCCCGCCGATACCGCAGCAAAAATGAAAGTGGGTGATGTCCTTGACCAGGGCGCCGCGCGATGGGGACAGCAAGCGTGATGCGTGAATCGTCGATCCGTTCATATGCGTTTCTCCGTGATGATGGTAGGTTGTCAGGCGTCGCCAGCGTCTGCTCACACTGGCGGGCCGATCGGCGGAAAGAAGTTCCGCCGATAAGTACCATTATACACGAAACTATTGATACGAAATAGTTAAAAGAACGGACTTCTACGCCTTGTGTGGCAACGCGTGCTGGCTCGTTTTCTTGAAAGTTTCGCGACTCTGCGAGTGCAGGAAATCGTTAGCAATGTTGTCCGTACCTGAAGCAGCTGCCGGTTACTTTCGCGTGCGAAAGTTGAAACCGTTAGAGAGCTCGCTGGCATGCCGAACGGTTTGTGGGTACGGGTTGCTGGAGTACGGTACGAGGGATCATAGGGAGGTATACCTGACATCGTGATTCACTTGATACCGGCACCTGGAAGCCTCGGGTCGGGTGTCGGGGCCGGAACAGGCCCTGACGGTGTTGTCTGCGCATGTGAGCAGCCAGGGAAACAGTGGTGCACGGAGGGATCCTGTAGTGACACCGTGTACCTATCGCCTCGTAGGCACGGTCGCACGGCCCTGGGCGACGTCAAGGACACCCCGGAGGCCGCATGCGGAGCGCAGCCGGAGGCGAGCACCGAACGGGCGAGGAGTGCCTTGATGGCATAGCCCTGGGTTGTGCGATCCTGCCGAAGAGATGGGCGATAGGGGCGCGGTGGAACGGTGCGTGGTGGATAACGGTCTCGAAGTCGGAAGCAGAGACGGTTAGTAGAAGAGTAAATCAAAGACTAAAAGGTTAACCATGTGGATAACAGGAAAATAATGCACAGGAATCAAATACTTAGGTGGACTTGTCCGTCAGTCAAACCTCCCTGACGATGACTATTTTGTTCAATTTGAGAACGTCAAAATCCGACTTTTGAAGCGGAACCCCCTTCCCGTCAGCCATTCCTCCTGCATTTTTCGCGTCCCGTCATCCAAACCTACTGTCATTTTTCGATCCTGTCAGCCAAACCTCCATGGGGACACTATTGGACGTGTGCTGATTTGCTCATGAATTAAGCTGCCGTCAGCCAAACCTTCCTACACCTGTCACCCAGACCTCCCGCAGATCGGCCCCACCCGTCAGTCATACCTACCGTACGTTTACGACCCGTCAGCCATACCTTCCTATCGAAAATGGTCCATCTAGGTCGCCATTTTCACTTCTAGTTTCTTCTAGAAAACTCTGCATGGTCAATAAAAGTTTCTGCTGGATCTATTTTCTAAATATGGATTGATTTTTACATGCGTTGATTTAGAGCAAGTAAATTCGATCCGTCAGTCATACCTCCCGGTGGGGCGCCTTGATCGAGAATCCGTCAGTCAGACCTACCGCGAACCGTCAGCCAAACCTACCGGCAGTGGCCATCCCGTCACCCAAACCTCCCGGCGCTTCGCTGACCTGTCAGTTAAACCTCCCGCCCGCCGAGGTTGTCCACGCGAGCATTCGGTGCTGTTTTCGGGTCGGGTCAGGCCGGTGATCCAGCTTCTTCGTTTGCATCCTTGTGGCGTTTATTTGCGGCCTTTACTTCACGTACGAACGTGTGCGACGGGGTCAGAACGAACTCGACGTCTTCGAGCTTGTTCCGCGCGCCGCGTACCTCGTGGCCTTTTTCGACCTTCATGAGCAGACCGGCTTTTGTAAGTTCCTCGAAGGCCTCGACCACGGCGACCACGGCCTGGCGGGTTTCCTTATAGCCGGTCAGGAGGGCGCTATCGCGTTTGATCGTCGAGAACATCATCTTGAATTCGGTGCCAAGGGCGGCGAACGTGAACTTCATTACCAGCTGCTTGTGTATCCACCTGGATAGCTGGTTGCGATGGCTCATCAGCTGGTGGTAGTTGAACTGGCGGTAAGTGAGCGCGTCGATGGCACGAGTGACCAGGGGATGGAACTGGACTACGCAACGGGCAGAAGGGTCCGCTTCGATATCCTTGCGGCGAGCGGTCGCCATGGAAGGAAAATACGTGCTGCTGCGCAGGTGTTCGTCGCGTCCGTTGGAAGTCGTGATTTCGATGTTCGTCTTGTGCAGGATTTCCAGGCTCAGCTGGATTTCGCGGTACGACCGCGCGTGTCCTCGTCGGGCCAATTCCTCCCGCAGTTGATAGAGCGAGAAGGCGACACCACTGACGTATCCCTTCTTGTCGAAGAAGCCCTGCTGCTGGTCGGCCGCCATCTTGCGCAATGCGTCCTCGACCAGTTCCTCGGAGGCGCTTGGATAGAAGTCCATGGTCTTCCCCTTGTCGGGACCTTCGTTGATTTCGATGCGCGCCGGCGTGATCGTGGCCAGGTAATCCACCTGGTGGTGACGGAAGCCCAGCTTCAGGATCTCGAGCGTCCCATGCGCGCTGCGCATGCGGTTTTGCAGGTTGCGCGAGATGCTGTAGCGTGGAATGCTGTCCCACAGGGCAATCGTGTTCGAAAGCTTGTCTCGTTCCTCTTCGGTGTTCACCAGGAAGTTCTGGAACAGACTAAGCTGCGGGCTCTGGAACGCGTCGTCTCCGACGAGTCGGGTCGGGGACTTGCGTACGACGACTTGGCCGCGGTTGCGCGGCGCCGGGCGGGGAGCTTCTTGTTCGGACATCGAAACCTCTGCTTAGTTTGGTTGCGGGGCTGGACGAAGCGCTGCGTGCGCCTGGCGAAGTCTTTCCGCCACCCTTGCATATCGAGGCGGCGCCGCGGCCGGCCGGTATTGCGTGGCATCGACGCCGTAAGACCGGATGCGGGCTTTTGTTTGCAGGAAGCTGTCGGCCGCGCCGATCGACGGGAACACGCGTCGCTTCTGCTCGCCGGCCGCGTTGCGCGCCGCGAGCTGCATCCGGACCTGCCCGAACGTAGCCTCGATCACGTAGCCGCCTTCTACGCCCAGTACCACCGGTGCTGATAACGCGCCTGCTTCGGCTGCTTCACGAAACGTCTTGGACATGATGAGTTCTGTCATCGGATCACCCCTATTGATATCTTGGATCATTCTATCTAATGGAGTGATAAAGTCAACAATGAAGCGAAATGTCGCTGTTGGTTTTCAGAAAGGAAATTATTACAATCAAGGCAAGCGAAGCGCGTCAGGGCGGAGCCGAACGTCACGATGAGGCGGTGGGTAGATCGGGGATCGGCATGCCGATTGTCCACTGGGTGCCCAGTGGACAATCGATTTATCCACGGGCGAACGTGGGAATGGCCCGCTGCCTGAACGTACGGTTCTAGAAAGGAAACTGAGCGGAGCCACCGGAGCAAATTCCGATGATCACTCGTTGTCCGGGCTGGGTGCGTGGGTCGACCAGGTGGATCGCAGGATCGGGCGGCTTGAGCTGGCCGTGATGGACGACGCGCGGCGATAACTCGAAACCATTGCACACTCGGTGCGCGTGCCTCTGGCGGATCTGCTCGGCCGCGCGGAACGCAAGGGCAGGGTAGGGCGCTACCGCTACGCCAACCCGGCGGATCCGTTGGCGGAATCGCATGGATTGGGACGAAAGCCGATGTGCGCAGTGCGGTGGATCGAGGCTGGCAAGTCACTGGAGGCTTACGCGCCTGAGGGAGATCTGCTATGATCGCCCCATCTCCGGGGGCTTCGGCTTCTTGGTGATGATGGTACCGAAACGCCCGGCCTGCTCGCTGGGCGTTTCACTTTGTGGGTTAGCCCAGCTGAGTCTTTGCCTTGGCGACCGCGTTCACGAGGAGCTCGGTGACTTGTTCCACCTGCGATTCGTTCTTCGACTCTTTGAGCGCCTTGACCAGCTCGTCGAGCTGCAGCGCGAGTTTTTCAGGTAGATCCATGTCGAGCGACACCCATCCGAAACCTCCCTCACGATCCTCGAAGTACGCCTTTTCGATGACGCCCACGGCCAGACTGACTCGTTGAGGCGTCATGCCATGGCGGGCGGCCACCCCGGTTGGCGTGCCGCCTTCAACGAGCACTTCGCGCGCAAGCTGCTTGGCGCGTTCCTTCAGTCGCGTGCCGTCAGCCAGGCGGTCGAAGTCTTGGAGAGTCAATCGCTTCAATCTCATGTTCTAACCCTAGTCGAGGGAAAAAGCGCCGCCGAAGCGGCGTGTAAGTCAGAAACGCCAGTCCTTCGGCATTGGCGCCACCGGCGTGCGCGTCGCTGTCCAGTCGTCGGATCCCTTTGAATCGGCTGCAGGATGCAGCTTGTCCCAAAGTTCTTGCGGTTTCGCGGTCCGCAGCTCGGTGATCGTCCGCTGCAGGTAGCGCTGGGCTCGGGTTTCTCCCAGGGCGGCGAGAACCGGCAGGGCGATCGTTTGAAACAGGCTCCACATCGCCCATTCGGTCTGGTTCATGTCGGCGCCAAGTTCGCTGAGCTCGGTCTGCACGTCCTTCAGCAGACCATGGTTGGCGACGCTGTTTTGGAACAGGGCGACCATTTGGTCGAGGACCAGCGCCTGTTCATTGGTGATGCGAGGCCCTTCATCCGGCTGTGTCCGTTGCGCGACTTGGTGGTCGTGCGCCTGGCCGGTCTTGGAGGGAAGCGTTTCGCCAGCAGTAGCCGGGGTGGTAGTCAACGTAGCGCGACCACTTCCAGCATGCGCCATGGCTCCAGTCTCCCGGGCCGGCGCGGCGGGAGCGGGCCCGGCCTTGGCGGCTTGGGTCTGGCGCGGACCCGTCTTCTCTTTCGCCGGCGTGTTGCTGAGGGCCTTCCTGCGGTCGTTGCGTTGCTTCTCTTCGTCCTTCCACTCCTTCACCAGCTTGACCTTCCCCCGCACTTCGTCGCGGGACAGGGGAACGCCGTCGCGGAGGCTCTTCTCGAGCCGGGCATATTCCTGTTCGTCCAGCTGGTGGAGCTGGTTGAGGCTGTGCGCCACCTCGAGGTCGTTCGAGACGCCGTCTTGCAGCAGCTTCCGGACTGGCTCCGCGTACTTCAGCACAGCGGTGCGCTTGCTGATCCAGCCTTCCGAGCGATTCCAGATCTGCTGGGCGACTTCGAAACCATACTTTTCGACGTCCTCGGCAACACCCATCGCTTCGTCGAACGCAGTGATGTCCTCGCGTTCCATGTTTTCCGAAACCTGGATGCGGCGGATTTCCCACGCTGACAAATTGTGCTTGACCCGGGCCGGTACCGTTTTCAGTTCGTTCGCGTAGGCGCCGCGGATGCGGTATTCGCCGGCAATGAGGTCGTACCGGCCGTCCGGCTTCGCGTGCAGGACAAGTGACTGATTGATGCCCTGGGCCGCAATGGACGCGTTGATCGACGCTTGTTTCACCGGGTTGAACTGGGTACGCACCTGCGGATTTATGTCGATCAAGTCGACAGGGATTTCCTGATCACCCCTTTGCGTGGCACTTTGCACGACACCGGCAAAAGCCTTCAGATTCATATTCGATTTGGCCATTGGTTACCTCTTACAAGCCCATGCGATTTGCGATGCAGGCACAAACTGCCATCATTTCCTTGGCCGCGACACTGCGGCTCATAGTACCGGCTTCGGTGCGCCACACCGGACGGTCTTTCGCGACATCGATGGCCGCGCGTTCGTAAAGTTCTACCGGCAAGACGCCATCGCCCCAGGTTTCGCGCATTTCCTGCAGCGTAGTACGGTGGAATGCTCGTTTTTTGTCGATTTGGTTAGGAAGCACGCCGAGCGAAGCCAGGCGCGGGTTGGTCCCGCGCTCGGCGACGCGGCGTACATTGGTGAAGAAGCCCATCAGTCCCTCGACGGCGTCGCGATCAGGCTTACAAGGCGAGACTGCGAAATCCGAGACGGACAACGCGACGACCAGCAGGCCTGATACCGACGGTCCCGTGTCGATGATTGCAACATCGTAGTCGTTGGCGAGCGCGGCAAAACGCTCCTGGCCTGTCGCTACTACCGCGTCCAGATCCGCACGCTCGACGTCCAACATACCGGCGTCGGCGCCGATGAGGAACGCGTTTTCTCCCACCTGCAGCGGTTGTGCCACGTTATTGGGCGTGAACAGGCCAGAAGCCACCAACGCGTCTTTGGGCAGCGCCGGCCGTCCAAAGTCATCCTCGGGCAACTTGATCCCGTTCGCTGCTGCCATGTTCAGCATCGTTCGCGTGAAGTTGCCTTGGATGTCCAGGTCGATCCCGAGGGTTCGCTTGCCCTTTTCAACAAAGTGCCAAAACTGGTGCCTGGACGTGGTCGTTTTACCGATACCGCCTTTTTGATTGGCAAAAGTTACGCTTTTCATCATCATGAGACGCTCTCTTCAGTTAAACGACACGGCAGGAACGACGCTCCGGAAGGCGAACTGCAGGTTCACCAGGATCCCTAGCCAATTGACAGCGAACGAGTTTAACGGAAGGCGTCGGGATTGTGGGTAAATAGTTTCATATTGGATAGATTCTTGTCCGGACTCGGTCTGGCATGCGATCAGGCATGCAGTGCGCGCTTTGCGATCCAGCTTGAACTTCATCCACTGGGTCCGCTGTTCGATGCCGTGTGCAACTTCGTCCTTCATGAGCTCAAGCTCGAGCATGTCTCCTTCGCAGGACGAGACGCTGCAGAACAAGGCCAAGTCTGCCGGCGTTTTAGGCGGAGCGTAGAAGGCGGCGCCGCAAGCCGAGATGTTCGGAAGATCTGGAATCAGGTCTTCGAAGCGGGAAAACATGCGCGAATACAGATCGGTTTTCATGAGAATCTCCTGGATGATGGTTAGAGCTCGGCCGTACTTTCGCGCGCGAAAGTGGGGTGCGTCTGCTCACGCATGGCCCGACGAGCTGACGCTATGTTACGACTAAATCTATTTAACGTCAATAGATGTGACATGAAGATGCTTTGGCGAAAGCAACAAGGCTCATTATTAGCTTTGAGCCAATAGTGCCGAGTGTTAGAATTCGTGTAACAGAACAGTGGCAATGAAATTGCTATCGATCGGCAAACCAGACGCCACGCCATATCGGGGATGCACTTGAAGAACGAGCCCACGCGGACGACGGTATTACTCGCAGACGATCACCAGATTGTCCGGACCGGCATTGCTACCGCCCTGGAAAAGCGCGGTATCACGGTGATCGGGCAGGCGAAGAGTGCTGAGGAGGTCGTTCCGCTGTACCAGCAGACCAAGCCGGACGTCGTGTTGCTTGACATGCGCTTCGGCGAAAAAATGACCGGTTTCGATGTCGCGGCCGACCTGCTGAGGGCGGATCCGAATGCACGCATTGTGTTCTGCAGCCAGTTCGACCAAAACACACTCATCAAGCGGACCTACGACGTCGGCGCCCTGGCGTTCGTGAACAAGGATTGCGAAGAGACCGAGCTGGCCGACGCCGTGCAACACGCCCGGGACGGGAAGCTGTATTTCCAGCCGCGTATCGCTGATCGCATGGCGAAGCTCCAGGTGCGCGGGGAGCGTACGCCGTTTTCGTCGTTGACCGAGCGGGAGCTTGAAATCGCTAAGCTCATGGCCAAGGGAATGACCATCGCGGAAATCGCCGAGGACCAGAAGCTCTCGCCGAAGACTGTTTCGAACGCCAGCATGACCATCAAGGAGAAGCTCGGCATTTCCCGCCCTGCCGAACTGACCATGCTGGCGGCGAAACACCATCTCATTGATTTGTGAAGCCTCGATGTCGTTCAGCTGGGACTTCATACTGACATTCGGGACTCTGGCCGCGGCAGTCCTGGCGCTCTGGTCGCCAGCACCGGAGATTCGCGGCTGCCGAACCTGGCTGTGGGCGCCCATCCTGGCCCTGGCGTGCCTGGCTGGCATGGCGACGGGCTTCCTGACCTGGCAGGCGCCGTGCTGGCTTGCACTCTATGCGATGCTCGCGATCGCGGGCCGTGAGGCCTCACTACCCTGGCTGCGTGTGCCGTTGCTGCTGGCGACCTGGGTCGCACCATTCATGTTCGCCGCGCACCGTTTTCCCGGGTTCGTCAATCCTACGCTGGTCGACCAGGTCCATTTTTCCACAGACGCGGCCGCCTACAGCATACGTGCCAACTTCGACATGGCAGCGGTCGGCGTGATCCTCGCCGGCGTATTTTGCCAGCGGCTACGAAACCCGAGCGAGTGGGCCCAGATGCTCCGACGGGTATGGTCGGTAACGGCGCTGACGGTTGTCGTCGTGCTCGGGATTGGCATGCTCCTCAACTACGTCCGCCCGGACTTGAAATGGACTCCTTATTCGGCTTTTTTCCTGACCTCGAACCTGCTGTTCACCTGCGTGACGGAAGAGGCGTTCTTCCGCGGTTTCACGCTCGCCGGCATTGCACGGCTGACGTCGAGCTGGCGGTTCGGCACGGTGTTCTCGGCAGTCGTCTCGGCGGTCCTGTTCGGGATCGCCCATGTCAAGGGCGGCCCGATGCTGATGGTTCTGGCGACGGTCGCTGGGCTGCACTACGGGGCGGCTTACCTCGTCTCGAGGCGTCTCGAAGGCGCAATCCTCACGCACTTCGCGCTCAATGCGGTCCACTTCGTCGCTTTCACCTATCCCAACTTGTCAAGCTAACCTCATGAACGGAACCCCTCGCCTCCTCGCCGTTGGTGCGCTCGCGTTGCTCGCCAACAGTCCTTCGCTTGCAAGAACCAACGACGATCCACTTTCCGATGACGTGTCGGTCGTGTTGACGCCGACACGCCTGAAACAGTCGTTAGCGGACGTACCCGGCAGCGTCACCGTCATCACGGCCGATATGCTCGATAAGTACGGAATCCGGTCGGTTCCTGAAGCGCTGCGTCTGGTTCCGGGCATGGAGGTCACGCAGCTGACAAACAGCGACTACCGCATCAACTATCACGGAACCAACATTTACTCGCCGCGGCGCCTGAACGTCTTGATCGACGGGGTGTCCGCCTACCGTTCGGCGTTCGCTCGCGTCGACTGGGCCGCGCTGCCGGTTTCGATCGACGACATCCAGCGGATCGAGGTGACGCGTGGGCCGAACAGTGCGTCCTATGGTCCGAACTCGATGGAAGCTGTCGTGAACATCATCACCAAGGACCCTCAGGCGGTGGACGGCGCCGCGGTGCGGGCGACCGCCGGCTCGCGCGATCTTGGCGAGGGCTATGCGCGCTATGCCGGCTCGATCGGCGCTACGCGTCTGCGGCTCTCGGCCGAGCATACGGAGAACAAGGGATTCGATCGCGTCACCAGTTTCGGCAACTCCGGAGCGTTCCCGGACCACGACGGGATCAGGACCGACCGCTTTAACTGGCGGTCGACCACCGAATTGACGGCGCAGGATCAGGTCGACCTGCAGTTCTCGCTGGTGAACAGCAAGCAGCAACAAGTCGTCGCCGACCAGTACCAGGTAACGTATCCCGACGTCGGTCTCAGGGAGCGCGACCTTAGCCTGACCTGGCGCCATACCGTATCCGCGAACCAGGAGTTCAGGGTGCAGGCGTACCAGTCCGAGCACAAGAACCGCGAAGGCTGGACCGAATGCATTCCGGCGTTCGCGTTCCTCCCCGAACTCGGGGCGCTGTGGCGCGCCAATCCGGATTACGTGCGCACCATCATCGCGGGCGGCCAGCCCAGCGGCGACTCTGCGCAGGACAATGCGCTTTTGCTGCAGGCGCTCATCGCGATCCGTTTGCGCGGCGCCGCGGCCCTGCAGACTACGTGCGGCAACACCAACAACGACTATAGCGAGCGTCGGCGTGACATCGAGCTGCAGCACACCTACGTCTTCTCGAATGCGCTGCGCGTCGTCAGCGGCCTCGGCCTGCGTCGCGACCAGGCCGCCAGCGCGACCTACCTTGGGGGAACCGTCGGCAACACGACCTGGCGCGCATTCGCGAACGTCGAGTATCGCCCATTCGAGACCATGAGCGTCAACGCCGGCGGGTTCTACCAGAAGGACGATCTGACCGGATCCCCTTTTTCCCCACGCGTCGCGCTCAACAAACACCTGGACGCCAACAATACGGTGCGCTTCGTGGTATCGCGCGCCGACCGCATGCCGGACATTATCGAGCAGCGCGCAAACTGGTCCTACCTCACGACGAACATGACGCCGCCCGTGACGTCGTCCGGATCGGCCTACTTCGCGCAAAGCGCTCTGGCAAGAGGGAACCTCGACGCCGAGAAGATGTTGTCGCGCGAGATCGGCTACAGCGGCAATTTCCCGCAATATGGCCTGATGGTGGACGCGAAGCTCTTTGACGACCACCTAACGAACCTGATCTCGGAACGGCTGACCCTCGATTCATTCTCCCCGACCAATCACGGGGAAGCGCGCCTGCGCGGTGCCGAGATCCAGGCAGACCTTGACATTACAACCGGGTGGAGCGTGCACGCCGGCTATACGCGCTTAAACAATCGCAGCAACGATCCGCAGGAGCAGACGCAGTACTCGAAGAACAGTGCGCTTCTCGGCGTGGCCCGTTCCTTCGACAGCGGATGGCGCGCAGGTTTGTCGCTGTACTGGGCCGGTGCGGCGCCGAACGGTCAAAGCCGTTACGGTCGCCAGGACCTTACCGTGTCGAAGACTTTCAGGATCGCACGGGCGACGCTGACGCCGGTGCTCACGGTGAGCCACTTGAGTGACCGACTGACGACATCGGTGTACGACATCGATCGCACCGTCGTGAACGGTTATTCCGATGCCACCCGTTACGCGGCGTCGATTCGCGTAAGCTACTGATCCGGCTGGTCGGTCGGCACTGACCATGCGGTGTAGTGTTTTCCGCCGAGCGCTACACGCATGAGTTCTTCCACCAAAGATCCCAGTCGGTCCCGCCGCTGGTGGCTGACACGCGCCGCAGGTGCCGCGCTGTGGATGGTCGCGCAATCTCGTGTCGTACGGGCGGCGCCGCGCGACCGCCGCGAGCTGGTGATCGCCGTGTCCGACGACGGCGAATCGACCCGAAAGGTTGTCGCCGACCTGCGCCGGCGCTTCCCGCGCGCGCAGGTCGGCGACGCCATGAGTCCGGCCACGCGAAAAGCCCTGGTCATTGCTGTCGGTCCAGCCGCCCTGCGCGCTGTGATGGCCGAGAATATCGAGGGGCCGGTCATATCGGTCTTCACCTCGAGCCAGGTTTATCACTCGATCCTTGAGTCAGCCGGTGCGCGTCGGCCGCCATCCACGGCGATCTATGCAGAACCGGCACCCGCCGCGCAGCTGCGGCTCGTGAACCTGCTGTTCAAGCGGCCGGTACGCACCACGGTCGTCCTCGGCGGACGCACCGCCTTTCTGGAGCCGTCGCTGCAGCGCGCGGCGTCCGCGACGAAGATTCCCCTTACAGTCGAGAAGTACGAACTCGACGACTCCGTCAGCCGGATCCTGAGTCGCTCCGTCGAGTCGCCGGCGATTCTGGCCATCCCGGACAGCCTGGTCTACAACAGCGACAACCTCCGCACGGTCCTGCTCACAACCTACCGCAACGGCCAGGCGGTCATCGGCTTCTCGGCGGCGCTGGTGCGCGCGGGCGCGCTTGCGACGACGTATTCCGAGGTCGAGGAGATCAACGCCCAGCTGGAGGAACTGGTGAGTGACTACGAAAGCACCGGCCGTTTGCCCGAGCCGCAGTTCCCGAAGTATTTCCGAACCCTGATCAATGAAGACGTTGCGCGCTCGCTGAACCTGGTGGTCGACGAGACCGCGCGCCACTTCGCAAACAGCCCCGACAAGCGGTGACGCCATGATTTCATCGATTCGACGACGCGTGTGGACATCGGCCTGGAAGAACCGGACGATCAGCTGGCGGCTCAGCCTCATGGCCACCATTCCGCTGATGGTGATGGCGATCTTCGAGCTGGTCTACCTTTGGTATAACGGTCCCTACGAGGTGCGCAGCGATCTGCGGGAACATGGCGAGATCCTCGCGGCGGCGATTGCCGAAAACAGCGAGTACGGCCTTACCTCAGGCAATCTGAAGGACCTGGAGCGTACCGTGCGCAGCCTTGTCGCGGCCGACAAATGGATCTACCGGATCGATGTGGTCGACAGCGGACGCAAACCACGCCTGTCGATACAGGCGAAGGATGGCCGACAGGCTGGTGGCGGCCGCTTCGACGCCCGGGTGTTTCGGCGTACGCTACCAGTCGACGACTTCGGCAGCGACGAGCTTCCTCATTTCTCGGGCGAGGACCGCGAGCGGGTCGAGACCACTGAGGTGATCGGCGAGGTGCATGTGTTGCTCTCCGAAGAGCCGGCCATCGCCAAGCAAAAGCGGCGTCTGCTGTTGCAGATGCTTCTCCTGGTCTTCGCGGTGCCTCTGAGCGTCTGGGTGGCTACCCTGCTCGGCAAAGCGCTTCACAGGCCGATGAACACGGCGATCCGGGCGCTGCGGGATGTCCGCGGCGGCGACTATTCCGTACAGCTCGACGTCGACGACGGCGGCGAGATGGGCGAACTGCTGGACGCCATCAACGACATGTCCCGCAGTCTCGACGAAGCGAAGCGCAACCTCGAGGGCAAGGTGCTGGCACGCACGCAGGATCTGGAGGCGTCTCGGAATGAGGCGCTCAAGGCTGACGCCGAGAAGCGTAGGCTGATTCAGAAGGTGGACTCCGCCGTCGAGGACGAGCGCAAGAGTATCGCGGTCGAAATCCACGATGAACTGAATGCAACCTTGCTGGGTGCTCGCTATAGCTCCAGACGGATCCTGGACATGGCGAGCGCGCTTCCCGCGAGCCATGAAACTGCCGTCATCAAGGAAAGTGCGGAAACGATCGACCGCATCTCGGCGCAGCTCTATACGAGCGCACGCAAGATCGTCCGTCGCCTCCGGCCGGAAGTGCTGGATATGCTCGGGCTCGAGGGGGCAGTGGAAGAGATGTTGCAGACCTATGAATCGGCTCCTGGGGCGCCGTCCTTCACCTTTAATCACGCTGGCGACTTCAGCCAGGTGGAAGGTGCGCTCGCGATCGCCGCTTATCGCCTGATTCAGGAATGCGTGTCCAACGTGGTCAAGCATGCTCAGGCCAAGGACGTCGTCGTCATGGCGAAAGTGCGGATCAGCGAGGACGCGCGGATGCTGCGACTGGGCGTGATCGACGACGGCATTGGGTTCGAACCCGACGGCGTGCAGGAAGGCATTGGGCTGATCGGCATGAAGGAGCGGGTCTACGCGTTTGGCGGCACGCTGCGGATCAAAACCGGGCAGGGCGCGGGCACCCACATCGAAATCGAGTTGCCGTTGAACACCAACACTTCAACAAAGGATTAGGAAATTGGCTGGAGGAACAAGATGTTAAATGATGA
The DNA here is from genome assembly GCF_001412595.2 of Massilia sp. WG5. NCBI lineage: Bacteria > Pseudomonadati > Pseudomonadota > Betaproteobacteria > Burkholderiales > Oxalobacteraceae > Massilia > Massilia sp. WG5. Next base: position 134,119 of record NZ_CP012641.2, on the reverse strand, counting down.
ATAACAATATGCAAAAAAATGTGTATTTTATTCTAATATCCTGATTGAAATTGCCTTGGTTGCTACTATAGAATTGCAACATCGTTGCTAACGCATTTCCCACAATTTGCAATCGTGTTTCCCTCCAGGGCGCAGGACTTCACTTCCTGGCTACGCTCCGTTTGATAAAAAAATACTCATTTCCTTAATTTTGATTGATTTTTTAGCCAATCAAAATTAAACTTTCCCTCGTCGGACTGCTAACCCGTTGGTCTTCCGAGGAAACCTTGAAAACGCCCGATCCTACCCTTCAACGTTCTGAACGCCGACTGCTGGCATTCCTTTGCGTTGCGTTGGCATTCCTCCAGGTACTTGACCTGCACAGCAGTCTCCGAGCGGCCGACACCGGCCGGTCTGAAACCAATCCGATGATTCTCTGGGCGATCGCGCATATCGGCTTTGGCCCTGGCGTCTTCGTGTTCAAGGCCTCGGCGCTCCTGATCCTCGCGCTGTACTACCGCGTCGTCAGTGGCTTCGACCGGATGCTATGGCCGTCCATATCGCTTATTCCTGTCTGCGCCGCGTACATCGCGGTCGTGCTGAACAACTATTCGTAGAGGATGTGTATGTCGACTTTTCGCTGCTCGGCCGGGCACCAATCCGCACTGACTTTCTCGGGGGAGCAGGTCAGTCTGCCATGCCCGACATGCGGCACCGACGTCTACAAGTTCCGTGACGCGGTGTTGCACGACGAAGGCCTGTCGCCTGTGGCTGACGCTGCAGGTTCGCCTGCCGCAGGCAAGAAGCGGTGGTCGCTCGAAATCCGCCGTGAAATGCGGGTCGCGTTGGGTGGCGGCGTGCTCTTGCTAGTTGCTGCCGCGTTTTTCGTGAAACGGCCATCGCAGGCACCTGTGGCGGCGTCGAATACGCCGGTTCTGCCCGCGGTTGCGGTCCGCAAGGCGCCGCCGCCAAAGCCCGAGGATGTTTCGATCTCCGACTTTAGCGCGACGGCGAACGATGCGGGGGTTGTGAAAGTCAGCTTCCGCTTGCATAACCGTCCCGGAAATGACAACGACTACCCCGGGCTTGCCATTCACTGGCACGGGGTCGGCGGCGCTGATCAGCTGATCCGCCGCGACGCGTATGCCCACCCTTCCCTTCCCTTTACCACTGCCGACGTAACGCTGGAACTGACCCGGCCGCAAGGCGCGACAGGCATCGACGTCAAGGTCGCCTACTGAGGAATGCCATGCGCAAATTGATACTCGCTCTTTCCCTGGCCTGCTGCGCACAAGCGCACGCGGACTTCCTGCAGGACCTGCACACGAAATACCCCCAGACCAAGGATGCCGTGGTCAAGAAGGCGTTCGGGAATTTCTATTCGATCGTGCGCGGCAACGAAATCATTTACATCAACGACGACCTGTCGATCCTGATTAACGGCGACGTGGTCGACCTGAAGGCGAACCGCTCGCTGACGAACACCCTGCGCGAGGCCAATCGACCGAAGTTCGACCTGTCGGACCTACGCGAGTCTGATGCCATCAAGATGGGCAACGGCACGCGCAGGATCTTCGTTTTCTCTGACCCGGATTGCCCGTACTGCCGGCAACTGCAGGGCGAACTGGGCAAGCTTGAGAACGTGTCGGTCTTCGTCCTGCCGTTGCCGCTGACCGGCCTGCATCCAAACGCGGCAACGATCGCCGAGAATATCTGGTGCGCGAGCGACCGGTCGGCCGCGTGGAACGGCTACCTGCTGCGCGGAGTGAAGCCGGCCGAGAAGGCATGTAGCAATCCGCTCGTACGCAACGCCGCACTCGCGGCGAAATATCGCGTCCTTGGTACCCCGGCCATTGTCTTCGAGGATGGCTCGGTCGTCCCCGGCGCAGTGCCGGCATCGGCTATCGAAGCGCGTCTCGCGGCGCTGGCGAAGAAATGAAGCTCCTGTCCTGGTTCCCCTTCCTGAAGCGCGCCGATCCGGTGCCGCCGCCGCAGCCGGTCAACCTGGCGCTCGTGGCGTCGAGCTTCGACGACGTCGCGGAACCGCGCGACCACGCGCTGCTGGCCACTGCGCTGGGATCGCTCAACGACCAGATGCACGAGGTGATCAACCGCAACGCCGACGGCGTCAACCGTGCGGCGATCAGCCTGCGGCGTGAGACCGACCTGTTGCTGTCGCTCGGAATCTCGGATCCGTTCGCCGGGAAAGCAGGCTCGTATGCCCAGATGGCGCTCGAGCTGGCGAATGCAGGGCGCGGGATGAACCTGCAGGCGCAGCCCCACGACCTTGGCCCGCAGCAGCGCGCCGATCTGGTCGCCCGTGCGATGACGCTGATGCTTCGCGCTGAGATGCTGATGGCCGCCGCGAAGAAGAATAACCTGGCGAACATCGAGTCGGCGCTGGCCCGCCAGGAACAACTCATGCACGGTGCCCGCACGGCGCTCGTGTGTCAACAAGCATAAGGAGGTTTTCATGAAGAACGTCGTCGGTCTTCTCCTCAACGAGTCGCGGCACAGCGCTTATCACCTGACGTCGATTGCCTTTTTCTTGCTCGGCTTCTTCGTGGCGCTGACGGCGACCGATCTCGGTCCGTTCGCTCCATTATTGGTGTCGGGCGGGATTTATCTGGTGGCGTTCTCGATCACGCTGCAGCTGCTGTTCTGGCTGAAGGTGGCACTTCGTAAGGTGTTATCGCCATGGCTCGCTACCTGATCGCAGTGCTGTGCATACTGGCCAGCTCTGCTGCGCAGGCGGATTGCTTCGATCGCGCCGCCGCGCGCTTCAAGCTGAACTCTGACTTATTGCGCGCAATGGCCGAGCAGGAATCTGGCAACCGAGATGATGCTGTTGGGCCGCTACTGGCCGACGGCAACCGCGCCCTCGGAAAACTGCAGGTCAACACGATCCATCTGCCCGAGCTGGCCAAGTATGGAGTCACCCGCGAGGACCTGATGACCGAATGCGGTAGCGTCTTCACCGGCGCCTGGATCTTCGCTGGATACGTGCGCCGGGTCGGGTACACCTGGCAGGCGGTCGGCATCTATAACACGGGGCCGGCGTCGAAGAATTATGCGGCACAGGCTCGCTATATCGCGGGCGTGCGACGCCGGTTCGAACGCCTACAGCGCAAGCGCGCAGTCGCGGCGCAGCAGCTGGTGCAGCAGCAGGTCCAGCAGCCAGTCCAGCAGCCGGTCCAGCTGGCGAGCAACATGGCCGTGTGGAGGAGCGAATGATGCGCGGGCTGGTCGTCTGCCTGCTGCTGGCCGTGCCTTTGCTGGCGGGAGCGGAAAACCTTGGCGCACGCGGACGGACCGTGCCGGTCGACCGCGACGCTCGCGAACAGATGAAGGACAAGATCCGGCAGAAGGAAGCGAGCGGCGAGCTGGCGCGCTTCTGGGAAGACTACCGCGCCAAGGTGATCGATGCGGTGAAGCACCCGGCCCCCCTGGGCGTGCCAACGGACGCGCGCGTGCGCACGGAGTTGCATCAGCTTCGCTTCGTCATGCCGCAGGACTACAGGGACGAGACGGGGCGCGTGGTGGTTCGCCGTGGGACCGTGATCGAACCGTTGAAGATCCAGCCCATGACGACCGGCCTCATTTTCATCGACGGCCGCGACGAAGCGCAAATCCAGTATGCGCTTGCCGCCGGCAGGCGCGAGCGGGTCAAGATCGTCCTGACGGCCGGTTCCCCGTATGACCTGCGGGTCAGGTTCCGGAACGTGGCTTGGAACGGGACGCCAACGGTCCCGTTCTACTTCGACCAGCGAAAGCTGATCATCAACCAACTGCAGCGCCTGTATGGAATCCAGCTTCGCAGCGTGCCTGCGAAGCTGACCCAGCAGGGATCGCAACTGCAGATCGAGTTTGGGATGCGCAAATGAAGAAGATTTTCGCTGCAGCGCTGGTCGCTGCAGGCGTCTTAGCGGGCTACTCGCAAGCCGAACCGGGCATCGGGGCAGTATGCACGGGAAAATTCCCGAACCTGATCACGGACGTTTGCTACGACTGCATGTTCCCGATCAGCCTGGCCGGCAATCTGATCAGCATCGGCGTTTCTGGAGACGATTACGACAGCGGCGCCGGGGCCTCGCCGGTCTGTGCATGCGTCTCGAATCTGTCGGTGGGGACGCCGATGAGCTTCTGGGAGCCGACGTTCATGGTCGACGTGACCAACAAGCCGGGATGCATGCCACTGCTCGGCGGAATCGACATCTCCACGCCGTTCAATTCGCTCGAGTACGGCGCCGAGCAGCGTAGCGCAGCACCGTCCGGCTCGCTTAGAAAGAGCGCCTTCATGCACGTGAACGAATATATCAATCCGGTGATGACAGCGTTGGGCGTGATCTCGGATTCGCCCTGCCTGGACCAGCGCGGCTTCGATGTCCCCTTCATCAGCTGGGCGGACCCGACCTGGAACGACGATGCGCTGGCCATGATTTTGACGCCCTACGGCTATGCATTCGCGGGGATTCCTTCGATCGCGGCCGAAGCGCCGGACGCGATCGCGGCGACCACCGGCTTCCCGACGGCGTCGCTATTCTGGGTCGCCGGGGCATGGGGACCCATGTATCCGGTGACCGGTAACGTGGCCACCACGAATTCGCCCGAGCAGACGGCGCATCTGCTGACCGCTCGCCTGTTCGCAAAACTACACGCCGCGGGCGTCCAACAGTCGACGGCCGGCTTGGACGCGCTGCGTTCGTGCGGGGCGATGGGCCTGCCCGAATTCCTGATGGATAAGCGGCAGTACAAGACCAACCGCGTATTCCCCTTCCCCGACAATACCTGCACGCCGTTCGGGCGTCCGCTCCTCCTTCAAGAGAAGGGCGCAGCAAGGCCGCAGGACAAAGACTATGGCTACTTCATTTTCCGCAAGAAGGACTGCTGTGCGCCCGTCTACTCACCTCTGTAACGCCATGATTGGTGCCCTGCTCGGTGCGGCAGCGCCGCTGCACGCCCAGAGCCTGTTCGAGAGCATGCGAGCTGGCGCCGCCGAACAACCAGGCGGCTACGTCTTCGTTTCCGAACGCGTGACCGATACCGCGTTGATCCCCCTTGCGCGGGACGCCAGGGCGGCGGGGTTCACGATCGTGATCAACGGGTTCTGGGGAGATCTCAACGCCACGCGGCAGCGCGTTGCGCGGATCAATGAGGCGTGCTGCGGTAAGAATGGCGCGCGCTGGCAGATCAACCCGGTGCTGTTCCAGCGCTACCAGGTCACCGCGGTTCCGAGCTTCGTGATCTCGGTCGGTCCCGGTGACGCGCCGGCCGACTTCAGCAAGGTCTCCGGAGAGATGAGCGTTGCGAATGCGCTCAAGTTCTTCACGCAGCAATCGCGCGTGCCGGCAGTTCGCAAGGCGGCGCAGGGCGCGTACACGCGAGCCTTTGCGACACAATAGCTAAAAAGTTTAATTTTGATTGACTATATAGCCAATTTAAATCAAAGTTCTTGTAAATTCTGCAAGGGAATGATGATGAGACTTTCCGCTTTTTTGCTCTCGATGGTATGCATGCCGGCCCTTGCCGCGCCGACCAGTTTTGCAGAGCGCGGCAGGTACGGCAGCGGCGCTGCCATCATCGAGCCGGCCTACGGCGGCGAATACGTCGTGGGCTCGCCGCAAGCCGATCGACGGGTGAAGGCAATGCCGATGCTTGTGCAGGCGCCGCAACGGCAGGCTTACGTGTTTTTTTCCGTGGAGGAGGAGCAGGCCCTGCTGAACTACCGCGACCAGCAGCTGGCGGGGCGTTTGAAGACGCACGTCGTTGCGTCGCGCAAGCGGCATGTGCGGGCCACGGCCAGCTTCGACTGGCCGAAGGTCGTGGTCCGCACGGACGAAATCTGCGTGCCGGAGCTGGCCAGCAGCGATGCCGTTGACTGGCGTGACCATCTGGTCTGCCATCGAGAAGGAGGCGTGAAATGAGCGACGAACTCGTTCCGAAGCACGGCAAGAAGGACGTCGCGTTCGCCGGCGCACAACTGTCTGATGCCTGGATCCTGATCGGATCGGTCTTCCTGGCCCTGTTCGTCGGCAGCACGGTCAGGTGGCTGGCCTACATCGGCATCCCGGTACTCGGTTTCGGTCTTACCAAGTTCTACATCCAGTGGAAGAGCAACAACCTGCCGGGATACCTCCGCGTGATCCTGTATCGCCTGGGCATCTCGGGTTACTCCCCGGCGTTCAACAGGAAGAAGAAGCGGTTCATCGGCGACAGCAAGGTCGTCAATCCGAGCGCGCTAAAGATCGGCGCGATCATGCGCGCGGAAGCCGACTATCACGCAGATGCGCTTGAGGCGGCGGATGCCGCGATCGACTTCTCCAAAGCGCCCGTCAATGACGACGCCAGCGAACTGGTGAGCTAACAGGACAAGACAGCATGGATATCTCGACTCGAACCGGAACCATCGCGGATCTGCAGACCGCGAACAAATTCTACCGTTACTCCAACCTCGGCCTGGTGGGCGCCCTGCTGGTCGCCGTCATCTACATCTTCACCCAGGACAAGATCGTCCTGCAGCAGATACCTGGCATGTCGACGAATGCGGAATACAGCAAAAACGCGATGGACGTCGGCGCGCAGCGGGCGATCGTGCTGGCCGTGACGAACAACCTTGTCCAGGTCAATCCGTCGAACGCGTCGTATCAGAAGTTGTTCCTGCAGGCCTTCCTCGCACCGGCGGTGTACACGAAGGTGAGCGCCGAGATCGACGCCAAAGCCAAGCTGCTGGCCGACCAGCGTGAGCTCGGTTCCTATTACTTCGTCTTCCGTTCGCACCAGTACGACCCGAAGCTCAACAAGCACTTCGTGCTCGGCGAGGTCCATACCGTCAACGCCGCCAAGGATTCGGCCGAGCCGTGGGTGTTCGAATATCCGGTCCACGTGGACAACTATCGCCTCGTCGTCGACGACATCGCGTCCTATAAGGGCGACAAGGCCCACAACTCAAGCTGGATGGAGGGACAGAAGCAATGAAACACGTCACGCCCATTTCCCTGATGCTGCTGGCCGGACTGGCAGCCGGAACCGCCCATGCGCAGCAGAGTGCCAGCGCTACCTTCGCCGCCGTCCCTTCGCATGCCAGCGCGTCCGGCACGTTCGGCGCCTCTGCCGACCTGCCGCCGGCCAAGGCGACGAGCGACCAGTGCGAACGCACGGTGTCGGTACCGTGCGAACCGAAGCGGCTGCAGCCCCGGGTAAAAACCAGGACCGCCGTGCTCAAGAAGCCGGCTGATCCGAAGTTCGACCCGCTTGCGGTGCATCCCGAGGCCGCGGTGAAGGATACCAAGGCGCCCGCAATCGAGCTGCCAGGCGTCATGAAGATCGCGGGCGCAGATGCGCATGCACTGGATTTCAGCCGCGCGCGCGTCATCGACGTCACCAACGCGGGGTCACAGGTCGTCTATGTCAGCGCTGTCGACCGGAACCGGATCCAGCTGCCGTGGCCGAATCCGAAGGTCGTGGGTACGGACGAGATCACCATCGACAAGAGCCCGACTAGCAATAACGTCTACATGCAGTTCAAACCCGGCGTGAAGCGAGGCGTTACGGTCTCCTTCGAACAGCCCGACGGCTCCTCGGTCGTCGACCTGAAGCTGGAACCGAAGGACATCACCGGACAGGTGATCATCGTTCGCGATTCGATGGCGCGCGCCGGCGAGCAGAAGCCGCTCAAGGGCGGCGATTATGTGGCCGCCATCCAGTCCGTCATGGAGCAGGTCGCGCTCGGCGCGGCGCCGCAGGGTTACTCCCAAGCCGACCTCGCCGTCGGTCCGATTGCGATGAATGGCCTGGTGGTCACGCCGCAAAAGGTGTTCTCCTCGGCCAACCGGGACATCTACGTGTACGACGTGGCGAACCCCGGGCCGCAGAAGGCGACGCTGCAGGAAAAGGAATTCGACGGCGAGAATGTCCTGGCCATTTCGATCTTTCCCAAGCCAATTCTCGCCGCGAACGAGCGGACCAAGGTCATCGTGTTGACCCGCAAGGCATCGGGAGGCTGACATGTCTGAGACCGGTCAAATCGCGAAATTCAAGCAGCAATGGCAGGATATGGACCCGAAGTTCAAATGGGCCATGGGTGCCGCCGTTGTCGGCTGCGTAGTCATCATGATGGTCAAGTCCAAGGAGCGCGAGCAATACCGCCTGGAGGACCAGGCGCGTAAGACGGCGGTCGCGCAGCAGGTGGGCGCTCGCAACGGACAATCGCTGCCGAACAGCGCGAATAATTTCAGCGCCTTGCCGACAACCAACCGCAACCAGGGTCTGGAGGACTTGCTGGCCTCGCTCGACAAGGCACGCAGTGACGCGAAGGATGCGCAGGAGCATTCCAAGAATCTCGATGAGCAGCTGCGCCGCGTGAACGAGCGCCTGTCCCAGATGGAGACGCGCGGCTCCGCATCCGCGCCGGGACCAGCGCCCGCCTATGGTGCCGCCGCGGCGAGTGGCGGTGCGGGTATCAATGCCGGCGGCTCCGGTGCGGCGTACGAAAACCTGCCGCCACCGGTGGACTTCGGTCAGCCCGGCGCCAATGCCAGCGCGAATGCCGGCGGCAAGACGGGTGACAAGAGCCCGTTCAGCGATGCGGGGTTCTCCCCCGACGCGCAGGCCGTCCAGGCGAAACCAACGGCGATGCGTGTCTGGGCGGCCGAAGCTGTTCCGGCCTCGTCCAAGCGGAAGGAGAGCGCGGCGCCGATGCTGACCGTTCCAATTAACTCGGCGCTCGAAAGCGTGATGCTCACCGGTATCAATGCGCGTTCGAACTCGGCGGGTGGCGGCGCGAGCGGAACGATCCTCTCCGCAAACAACGTCGGCGCCCCGTTCGTCAGCCGGCTGAAGGGAAATGCGATTCTGCCGAACGGCTGGAAGATCTCCGACTTCAACGACTGCTTCATCAGCGGTACCGGGATCGCCATCCTGTCGAGCGAACGCGCCAACGTGATCGCCAACGTGATGTCCTGCATCGACAAGCGCGGCAATGTTTACGAGGCGCCGATCAAAGCCTACGGCGTCGACCTCGACGGGATCCAGGGTATTTCCGGCCGGGTCGTGACCAAGCAAGGTTCGCTGCTGGCGAAGACGGCGCTGGCGGGCATCGCCAGCGGCCTGGGCAACGCATTCACCCCGACCGCCCTGCCGAGCTACAACCAGAACGCGCAAAGCGGTGACCGCCAGGGCATCCAATATCCGAATCCGAACCTGATCGCCGGTAGCGCGCTTGGTGGTGGCGTGTCGGAAGCCGGACGGGCACTGAGCAAGTTCTACCTCGACTACGCGAAGGAAATGTTCCCGGTCATCGAAGTGAATGCCGGCACGCGGATCACCTGGATCCTGCAGGAGTCCGTCGAACTCAACCAGATGAAAAAGGCCGACTGATGAAATCCACTCATGCCCTGACGCTGGCTGCCACGATCGCGATGCTTGCCGGCTGCAGCTTCAACCCGATAGGCGAAAGCAAGTTCGACTGCAACCGCAAGGAAAACCCGTCCGAGTACTGCCGCTCCTTCAAGGCACTCGAGAGGAGCACGAACGGTCCGCTTCCGGAAAGCCGCTTCGACAAGGAATTCAAGATGAGCGATTACGACCGCGCCACCGGCATCGCTCCCGACACCAAGGCGCCGGCGTCCAGCTCCGGCGCGGGAGTCTCCGCCGGACTTTTGCCGCACCAGCGGCTGAACGCCAGCAGCGAGCTGGTGGCCGGAATGCCGGTGCGTAAGGCGCCCGTCGTACAACGTGTCTACATCAAGCGCTTCGTCGACGAGAACGACAGCCTGCAGGAAGAGGCCATCGTCTACCGCGAGGTCAGAGGCGCGCGCTGGGCAGGCTTCGACGCCGCAGGCCAGGACAACCAAGTGCCCGGTGCGTATCCGCATCGGGCAAAGAACAGCACCGCGGTGACGGCCGAAGTGGATGAGCCCTCCCCGCAGCAAACGAATCTTGCTCAGCCAGACAGCGGTATCGCTGGCGCGGCCGGGTCAGCAATGCCACCCGCTGGAAGTGGTGGCCTCAACGCTCCAAAAGCAGAAAGGTAATTGGCTATGAAACTCCTGAAAGGCAATCTGATGCAAGGCGCTGCTCGAGTCCTGGTGGCCGTCGCCGCTCCCGTCGCGGTCCTCGGCTCCATGGCCGCGATGAACAACGGCACGTCGCTGGCGGCCAACGAGTTCGCTCCTGTCGTGACCTGGCTGCGCGACATGCTGGCGAGCGACCTGACGATGGTCCTGGCCCTGGTGGTCCTGCTGGCCGGTATCTGGCAGCTGGCTCACGGTGGTGGCTACAAAACCGTCGGCGTCATCCTGGGCGTTCTGGCGATCGCGCTGGTCGGGCCGGGCGTGCTGACCACGATGTCGACCAGCATGCCGACCGCAGCACAGATGCAGTTGATCGCGCACGTCGACCAGGCTCCGGCAGCTGCACCGGTGAAGGTCCTCGTGGCCCGCTAAAGGTCGTCCGCAGCTGGACATGGCGGGCAACCGCCTGTCATGTCCCTTTTTTTGGAATCCCATCATGCTCGTCCAAAACCGTCCCGACATACCAACCCAGGTCAGCAGCAGCTTCCTGCACGTCGAGTCCTATGCACGCGGCAGCAATCTGATCGTCTCGAAGCCCGAGGGCAACAGCATCTACATAGGTCGGTGCTACGAGATGAGCCCGCTAGCAGGCGGCGGCACCGAGTTTGCGGGGTTAATTCAGAATATCTACAAAAGCGCGCCGGATGAGTCCGTCCTGCAGATCACGCTGCTGAGCGTCCCGGATCACGACGTGCCATACAACCTGGTGCGCGGCAAGACCCATGGCAACAGGCTGCTGCAGGAGCTAGTGCACCGGCAGGCCCAGCTTTACCACCGTGCCCAGAAAATCGGCGTCCTTCCCAACATGCCTGCGATAAATCGCAAGACGGTCATCATGTCGCTCATGACGCCGGCGAATCTGGTAAACGATGCGACGCTGGAGCTGTCTCTGGCGGCGCAAAACGAATTCTTGAGCGGATTGCGGGCATGCGGCTTCGTCGACGCCGAAACGCGTTCGCCGTCCGAAGTGCTGGCGATCTACCGCCAGTTCGCGAATATGTACGACAGGCGCAAGGAACTCCCGCTCGACGAACTAATGGAACTGCGGCACCAGGCCTTCGGCGCGGACGAAGTGTTCGACTTCACGCCGGACGACTACGCCGTGTTCAACAAGCGGCTCTACTGCGCCGCGGTGGTGCCCAAGTCCCTGCCGGAGCGGATCTCGCATGGCTTGACGAACCTGTTGATCGGAGCACCCCTGAACAGCGGCCGGACAAAGGACGGCGGCGGAGTGCGCGTTAAAACGCCGTTCATCCTGAACGCGACCGTGCGCGTCGCGAACCAACGCAAAGAGCTCGATCGGATCGATCGCGCCATCAAGTCGCGCAGCAGGGCCGACAACAAGCTGCCGTTCTCGCTGGGCGCCGAGAACAGCGCCGAGATCTTGAAAGATCTGCAGTACCTGCAGGACGTCTGCAAGGATGGTTCCAACAAGCTGACATATGCCAGCTTGACCGCCTTCGTGTTCGCGGAGGACAAGGCCGAACTCAAGCAGGCCAGTTCTGACTTCAAGACCACGATGAACAACCTGGACTTCGACGCGCGCGACGTCACCGACACCATCGGCGTGCGCTTCGTCCAGGTTCTGCCACTGAATTACTCCGTGAAAATTGCCGAGCGCGTCGAATCGGAGGCGTTGGTACCGGCGAGCGTGGCGGCGAAACTCATGCCGATCTTCGGCGACTACCGCGGCAATGCAAGCGGCTCGGCCGAGCGCATGGGAACGGTCTACCTGACCCGGCGCGGGTCGGCGCATTATTTCGATCCGTTCCTGACCAACACGAACAAGAACGGCGTCCTCGCTGCGGCCAGCGGCGCTGGCAAGTCCTTCGCCCTCCAGCATATGGTCGAGAACGAGCTTGCGGCCGGTACCCGGGTGACGGTGTTCGACAACGGCAGGTCGCTCAAGAAATTTACTGAAGCCGCCGGCGGGGATTTCATCGAATTCTCGCTGGACGCGGCGCGCATCCCGTCCCTGAATCCGTTCACCGGTCTCAGCGAAGACGACTTCATGGAACAGCAGCCGGACATCACGGCGCTGATCCTCAAGATGGCCTATTTCAAGGAACCCGAGGACAAGGGCGCGCGCATCGCGGTGAGCGAGGCGACCAAGGCGGCTTACGGCCGGGCGCGAGGCAAAGCCGATATCAATACTGTGATCGACGCCCTGACTGTGATTCAGGAAAACACCGACGCGAACACGTTCAAGAGCGAGGTCCAACTGGCAGCGTGCAATCTGATCCCGCGCCTTCGTAATTTCGTCGACTCGTCGACGCGCGGAGGCTACTTCCTGGGTGAGTCGAACCTTGCGGCGAAAAACCCGTTCACGGTGTTTGAAATGTCGGGCCTGGATGGTGACCAGCATCTCAAGCAGTGTGTCCTGTTCTTCGTAATGAATACCCTGCTGCGGCAGATGAAGAAATACCCAGGCCGCAAGTTGAAGCTGATGGACGAGGTCAAGGATCTGCTGGAAGACGACGGCGCCGCCGCTGTCATGGAGGCGATGTATCGGAAAGGGCGCAAGGACGAAGCGTCGATCTGGGTGATCACGCAGAGCCCGCGGGACCTCGCCAACAACGCAACCGGCCAGGTCATTCTCAGCCAGTCCGCCTGGAAGCTGGTCATGCAGCAGGAGCCCGAGGAAATCGACAAGATCGTGGCCGAAGGCGTGATGACCAAATTCGCCGGCGACCCGTTCTTCAACAAGCTGATCAAGGACGTGAAAAGCGAGAAAGGCGTCTTTTCGGAAATCCTCATCTGCGGCGGCAGTACCTACGAGGTCGTTCGGCTCTACGTCGACCGCTTCACGGCGGCGCTGTTCTCGACCGAGGGCGACGAGCGCAACGCGGTCTTCCAGCTCATGCGCAGTGGCGTTTCGGCCGTCGACGCCGTCAACATGGTGATCAACGACGAACGCGGCAAGCGCAACAAGTGGCTTGCCGACATCGTGGAACAGCTGCGGGCCGAGAAGTTGAGCGACGTCGAGATTCGCCGCGAGCTCGAGGAGATATTGAATGGCTGATTCCATCAAAAAGGCCGCGTCGTTCGTCGCGCCGGCGGCGGCGATCACGTTCCTGTGCGGCGCCTGTTTCTACGCCGGCGGCAAGTTCAACAGCGTCGTCCCCAACGGTAAGTACTTGGTGGCAGACAAGAACGCCGTGATCCTGGCAGCGGTCCTCGAGCGCAACAGTACCGATGCGAAGGCGCTCCAGGCCGAGATCGCGCAGCCGGTCCTGCGGGTCATGAAGCGTTATACCGATGAGGGGTACGTGATCATCGACGGCGCCAAGGACGAACACGGGAACCTCACTATCGCCGCGCTGCCGGCCGACACGCGCGACATCACGCAGGAGCTGACGGCCGCCATTACCAAAAAGGAGACTGCGAAATGAAGGTGCTGAAAATCGCGGCGATCATCCTGGTCGCCGTCGCTTCTGTCGGCCTGTCCCTGGAAACCGCGCTCGCCGGCGCCGCCGGCAGCTTCGGCAAGTCCTGCGGCGGCTTCAAGCCCGAGACCCGTACGACGTGCTGGAGGAACCTGCTATGAGGCTGACGGCATCTCGTCCTGTATCGCCCGCACGCCTTCGGCTGTCGCTGGTGGTCGGCGCGGCTTGTGCGGCCGCGCTGTATTTCGGCCACGGCCGCTCCTTCGTCAGCCTGTCATGGGATCCTCACGCGGTCCATTGTCTGCCGGAGCTACACCTGGCGCTCCTGGTGCACAACCAGCCTTCGACAGTCGCGCGTGGCGACTATCTGTTCTGGCGGGCGTCTTCGATCAGCGCGCTCTCCTACGTCACAGACGACTATGTGCTCAAGCGCGTGGCGGGCGTCCCTGGCGACAAGCTCGATATCCGCGACAGCAAGGTCTTCGTCAACGGAGTGCTGGTGGCGGAAGGGCTTGAGGACGCGGTGCTTTACAAGCACCGTGCCGCCAACTTCGAGCGGACCGAGGTCATTCCTCCCGGTCGCTACTTCATGGTCGGCACGGCCCGTATGTCGAACGATTCGCGCTACTGGGGGTACCTGCCGCACGACGCGATCGTCGGCAAGGGCTACCGGATTTATTAACTTTCGCGCGCGAAAGTGAAGCTCATGCGTTACTTGACCCTTGCTGTCTTTCTCGGCCTTGCCGGCACCGTTGCCGCCCAGGAGGTTCGCACCGACGACTCCTACGGCGACGCCTTCCTTCATTACCAGCCATATGTCGTGAAGGGCAAGGAGGCGAAACGGCCCGAAACCCGTCCGGCGCCGCCTGCCCCCGCCAAACGGGAGGACCAGAAGGTGAACGTGAAGTGGCTGCAGGAGAACTACAAGCTGCTCGAGGAGCGCGCGATCGACGATCCGACTGACGAGAACGTGGCCGCGTACTTGTACGTCCGGCGCATCGCGATGGACAAGTCGCAGCGCTTTTCCGAGAAGGTGAGCGAGGTGACGAATACCGACCCGCTGCTCAACGAAAACAACCGTATTCCCTACGCTAGCGCGGGTGCACAGGCAATCCGCTCGGCCAGCCGGAGCGCGCAGGAACAGGCGACCCGCGAGCTAGCCGCGACCGGCGGTCTGGTGGTGTTCGTCGATGGCAGCTGCAGGTTCTGCGCGATGCAGATGCCGATCGTGAACGCGCTGCGCGCGCAGTACGGCATGGAAGCACTTGTCGTGTCGCTGGACGGCAAACGCCCGCGCGGCTACGAGGGGCCGCTGGTCAAGGACAACGGGTTGTATCGCAAGCTCGATCTGAAGCTGACGCCGAGCGTCGTCTATGTGCACCGCCCGCATGCATACAAGAACGGGAAGGACGAGAACCAGTACCGCGTGATCGCGCAAGGGTTCTATGCCCAGGACGAATTGGTCAAGCAGATCGCGTTCGCCGGCCACACGACCAGGTTACTTTCCCCGGAAACGATGCGTGATCTGGCCGTATGGGACCGCGGCGTGGCCGCTACCGAAGACCTGGGCGCCCTGCAGCTCAATGCGAACGACCCGGCGGCCATCAAGCGGAAGTTGCAGCCGCTTCTGCAAAAGCAATACCAATGAGGTGACCATGAAAAAGCGCACTATTCTTGCCGTTTTCTTGTTCTGCCTGCTCTCGACCTCAGCCCGGGCCGGGATCATGGCGGATCTGAATTCCATGTTCATGTCCAACTCGACGGATCCCGGCACGTTCACCACGCGTGACCGCGTCGGCATCTATGCCGGTGGCTATTCGATGCGGACCCCGATTCACAACATCAACGTCGTGGCGTTCGATCCGCCGCGCCTGAACGCCGGCTGCGGTGGCGTCGACTTGTACGGCGGCAGCTTCAGCTTCATCAATGGTCAGGAGTTGATCGCCATCTTCCGAAGCGTCGCATCGAACGCGGCGGGACTGGCGTTCAAGGCGGCGATCAAGGTCATTTCCCCCTCGCTGGACTCCCTCATGACCGAGTTCCAGACCATGCTCCAGAACATGAATAACCTGGCGAAAAATTCCTGCAGCCTGGCCCATCTGCTGGTCGACAAGGCCGACCGTGCATTGGCTGACGCGACCGACGGCGACGGCGCAGTCGGTTCATCGATGAAGGGCATCTTCTCCGACCTGACCGCCGGCCTCAAGGACTTCAATACGAATGCTTCGCAGTACCTGAAGAAGGCGGGCGAGGTGAACCCACGCGTCGGCAACCAGGTCGCGAAGGCGATTGTCTCTTCGGGAACCAGTTCGGTGCTCGGCGTGATCGGGCTGGCGAATATCGATGGCAGCGCCGACGACTCGAGCAATCCGAACTCGCTCAATAATCGGGTATTGATGTCCATGCTGGGCTACGAGATCGCGGGTATTCCGTGCCGTTCGTTCAACCCGGACGGCGTCGAGGACACCACGAGCAATCAATCGACCAACAATGTACCGCGCGTCAGCTGCAAGAGCGGCGCCACCATCACGCTAGAGGACTTCGTGACCGGTGGCGGGACCGGGTCAAGCCGGCCCGACTACCCACTGCACCTGTACACCTGTCTTGACCCTAACGGCACTACTCCGTCCAGCGGCGGCTTCGATCCGCAGATCTGCACCCAGATCAAGGTGGAAGACTTCAACTACCAGGGCATCGAGGGGTGGATCAATGGCATGTTGTTTGGCTCCCCGGACGACACCAGCATCGACCCGGCTTCCATCGTCGGCATCATCAATAGCGGCACGAGCGGCCAGTTCTCGACCGCGCAGCTGCAGTTCCTGCACCAGGCGAACTATCCGATCATCGCGCTGCTGCAGAAGACCAGCAATCCGGAAGCACGCAAGAGTATGGCACGCCGCATGCGCGTCGGAATCCGGAACTGCGTCGCTGCGCAGCTGGGCGGTGCTCTTTACCGCGCCGCCTCGTCGATCGGCAACAACAATTCGTACGTCCTGACCGACGAAGCGAAGCAGAACATCGAACGTCTGCGTAACGATTTCATGGAACGGCAGCAGAGCTGCGACCATGACCGGTCCGTGCTGGAGATCGCGCAGTTGCTGAACCAGGCAGCAATCCTGAACAGCGTCACGAACCGGTAAATGCCATGATCCCCAATCAAGTCATCTACACGTCGAACGGCGATCTCACCACGCTGAACGCCATCCTCAATGCCGTGGCGATGGTGTGCAACGAGACCCTCACCATATGGGGGTTTGCCCTGCTCGCGGCGACCTGGTCTCTCCTGTCGATGACGACCGCGGCAGCCGTCAATGCGCCGGCGGGCGGTGCCGGCGGCGAGCTGGGCAAGCGCGCGGTGGGCCTGCTCATCCCGTTCTGCCTGGCACTGCTCCTCACTGCTCCGACCTTGAAGTCGACGGTGACGATCGAGAGCGGGCTGACCGGGGCGACGACGACCGTCGACAACGTGCCGGTCATCATCTCGGCTGCGCCGGCGACGGCGAGCCTCGTTTCCAAGAGCGTTGGCCAGAAGCTCGAGACCGCGATGCAGGCGACGGGTACCGACTATGCGTCGATCTCTGCAACCGGCCGCGGCTTCATCAATCCGCTCAAGACGCTGCTGACGTCGCGCACTGCGGTCTTGCGCTTGGGCGGCATCCCGTCGAAGGTCAATGCGGTGTTGAGCGCATGCCTGAATTCTGATTCGGGTACGGACTACGCCCAGGTCGCCAATCGGGTGCTCTTCGCCGGCAATCTGACGGGCGCAGCGGCTGGTCCGGCGCCGATCTCGGTATGGTCGGGAACAGGTTCGGAGCGCACCTCCATTGGTATGCTGCTGGCGGAAGCGGCGCAAAACACGACCGCCATCGTGACGGATGTTCAGGTTGGTACGAATCACATCGCCACTTGCGCGGATGCCGCCGCCCAGGTCGGCGCCGATATCGACGCCGCGCTCAACTCCGACGAATTCCGCCGGGTCGTCCAGGGCGCCGTGAACGCCGCCGACCAGCCGAATGCTGCCGGCGATTTCACCATCAACGGCATCGCCAGCCAGTACGCGGCTGTGCGGACGGCAAACCTGACCTCGGGCGGCCTGGCGGGCGGCGTTGCCCAGTCAAACGCGGAAGTGATCAACCTGTTGTTCGCGGAACTGGTGAAAAACGACTTGGACTGCCTGCGGGCGGACGGTACCAACAAGAGCACCTGTCTCGCCATGGCCGTCCAGGCCAACGAGATCGAACGGAACAATATCCAGGCCGCAGCCAATGGCTTCGAATCGCTGATGTACGCGGGCGCTTTCGCGAACCAGATCACCGCCGTCATCATCGGGCTTGGCCCGATCATCGTACTGTTCATGATGTGGTCGGGGGTCGGCGCTGCCCGCAACATGAAAGTGGCGGCGCACATGATCGTCTGGCCGCTCTTGATCATGAATGTCGGCGCTGAGCTCATCAACGGGATGATTTACATCCAAGTGGCTAACTTTCTGCGCGCGATCGCGCAAAACGGATTCATCAACCAATCGACCGCGGTCGAGGTCTACAAAAACTTCTCGCTCGAGATCGGCACCGCAAGTCACTTGATGGCTACCCTGCCGATCCTGATGTCGACCATCTTCGCATTGGGCCAATCGGCGGCGCTGGTGAAGATCTCGGAATCGATGACCTCGGGCTCGAAGGACGAGAGCAAGGCAGTCAACCCGCCCCCGGTCGACAGCGCGCCCCTGGTCACGAACAGCAGCGTGGCGAAGGCCGAGCAAGGCGTCGGCGGAACGAACCTCAGCCTTACGGGCGCAATCCCGGCAATCGCCACCAGTGCCCAGTTCGGCAGTATGCAGCGCGAGGCATCGAACAGCATCACGTCGGCGCACCAGAAGATGCATTCGATTTCGGAAGGGAAAACGGACCTGCAGTCCTGGACCGATGCTTTCAATACGGGGAATTTTTCCAAGGTTGGGGTTTCAGACTCTACCGGCCGGGCGTTGCGCGATGAGTTCAGCCGAAACTATAACGCGTCGCAGTCAGGGAAGGTCGGCGCAGGGATCAATTCGGCGAAAGACAACTTCAACGTTACCCAAGCGGGCATCGGTGTCGGCGCGGAGGTCGGAGTCGGCACCAAAGGCGTCGGCGGCGGGGTCAGTGGATCAGGCGAATATCGTACGACGACCGGCGCGAACGACAATCTCCGAACCGGGAAAACAGCCGAACAGGACGAATCGGTTTCGAAGTCGCAGGCGCTGGCCAAGTCTTTCAACAGCTTCATGCAAAGCGACAAGTACAAGAACATTGGTACAGACGAGGCCCGTTCACTCCAGCGTTCACTGGGCGTCCAGAAGCAGTACGCCGATACCTTGTCGGAATCGAAGTCTGTCTCCGACGTAGCGAGCGATGCCGTCAAGCGCTCCTCCGGTTTCGTGTCCCTGAGCGCGAAAATCGGCGGAGCGGAGGTCGCGAACCAGATGAAGACCAACGCCGATTATCGCCGGTTCCAGCTGAGCGCCGGCCGCAGCTTCGGCAACTCGGATGTCGCCCAGCCCTACCTGGAGCGCGCACGGCAGGACATGGAGACTGGAGTGACCGACCGCATTGTCGGCGATCCCCAGGCCAATGAAGCCATGGCGCGCCACCGCGCGGCGTTCCTGATGGCGACCGACGAACAGGCCCGTCCGGAAGACCGTTTGATGGCGGACGAATATTTGTTGGGGTCGACCAATGCGATGCTGGCTGCGCGGTTCTCGACACTGGATATGAAGCCGCGGGAACACTACGACATCGGAACCCCTGGGAACCACAGTGGTGTCAACGAAAGCGCTCTGGTTCGCAAGGTCGACGCTGCGGCCAAAGGCGGCGGCCGTGGCCGCGGGGCCCCGAGCACGACAGAGGCGCTGGATCGCGACGGATACGGATTGGCGCTTGAGGTCGCCCACGGCGTGGAGGGCGTCGCTGATTCAGTGCACGAGGGCCGCTTGAATGCGACCGCGGCGGCGCACCGCGCAGGTCTGGCGGGTGCCGGAGCGGAAGGTACGCGAGACCGCGCGCGAACCAACATTGGTGCCAATTTGAAGGAAACCTTGCCCGAGTTTATGCAAGGCGAGAAAAAACCCAGCCGTTTCGACATACCTGACAAGAAGTGAGACGCTTTTCCCCCCATCGTTTAGCATAGGAGCTCGTCATGAACAACAGGAACGACAACAAACCGGCAAATCGTGGCAATAACGCCTTTGCGGCCTTTGCGGCACACAAGATCTCGAAGAAGGAGAAACGCTCCTGGCTCCTCGTGGGGGCTGCGATCGTCGTTCTCTTGTTGTGCTGGTGGGCTCGCAGCAATCAATAATGGAGGAATCATGTTGCAGCTTTTCCGAAATATCCTTCGCAACCTGGAATCCCTGTCGAAAAAGGGTGAAGGTCACACCATGAGCAAAGAAATGCGGGAGCGCTTCCGTTCACCGAGCGTCAACGTGGACGGTACGCCGATGGCTGGCCGGCATGACATCGGTGGCAGAGGCTATGGCTCAGGCGGCGGGTACGGATCCTCCAAATACTGACCTTGGTATCGCATGAGTTCAATAGCGCCGGCTGCTCCTCGTCCTCGACGTCCTCGTTATACGAGCAGGATCGCGAACACGATCTACTCGGCGGTGCTGCTGGCCATGTTGTACGACTGGCCATATCAGATCTACCAGAGGCTGGGCCCGCGCATGTCGGAAACGACGGCGCGGGAACGCTTCATTGTCCAAGAGGTCGGCGCCTACGCCGATCGCCTTAAGCTGCGGCTGAAGCCGACGTTCGTCGTCGGCAGTGTTCCGGCTTCGGCGGGCGCCTTTTCCGGCAACGCCGTGATTGTTATTCCCCCCGAAATGCTGGACGCGTCAAAGTGGAGCGACAACGAAGTGCGTTTCATCCTGGCGCACGAAGTTGGCCATATCGCGCGCCTGGACGCATACCGCTTCTGGACCCGCTGGACCGAGCGTGGGGCGGAAGGCCGCGAAAGCGATGCCGACCACATCGCGGTTGGTCTGGTTGGATGCAGGGCAATGGAGGAAACCGTCGCCAGGTATTGGGGCGAGTTCATGAAAGGCTATCAGGAGAAAGGCGACCACCACCCCCACCCGAGCCAGCGCCTGCAGTATGCCTGCCCGGGGCACGGTTTGGCGGCGCAAGCATTGTCAGCGCGTCTTCCCAATGCCTTGGGCCAGCGGCAAGTGCCGTCGTCCGGTTTTCGGGCTGTCACCGGGCTGAATCCATCTGCGTCGGCGCCGACGGCACATGGCACCGTTCAGACGGTGCACGTTACGGCATTAAAGGAAACCGACGACGCGCCCTCCTTACCGGCGCTGACAATCGCTGGGCTAGGCCCGGACAACGTTTTCACGGGCGAGTCGCTGACGTTCAAGTTGGAGGGCGTGGGACCATTGGACCTGGCGAAAGACAGTGACGGCCTGATCCTCGGGCCGAAAAGGGAGCGCCTGGCACTGAAGGCCTACTGGGTGTTTCATCCGGCAGACAATAGCTTCACGATCAGCGACGGGAAGCTGCAGCAGTTGATGGACGCCCTGCCGGCCGGAACCTTGGACATATCCGTGAACTTCGTATCTGCCGATGGCGAATTCGCTGCCGTATACCAGTTCGAGGGATCCAAGCGCGTCCAGGATGCGCCGGCTACGGCCGTCCGGCCGCAATAGCAAATGTCACTTCCAGAAATTAGCCAGACGGTTCACTTTCGCGCGCGAAAGTGCGGTATGTAGAGAGGGCGCCCTACTCCGTGTTGTCCTCGGGCGTGATCGGCTTGAACTGCAGGCCGAGCTGACCAAGACTCGGTATCCCATCGCCAAGCTCAAGTTGCTGGTTTTCCTCACGCAGTTTCAACACTCGGGCCTTCGCTTCGACCAAGGAGATATTGCGGTTCTTCCAGAGTAGCACTTTGATGCTGTTTTCCGTGACGTCGTACATCTTAGCAATCTGGCTGATGCTGACGCCTTTGTAGATGAGTTCGGTCCAAATGTCGTAGCGCCGGTTGACGATATCCTTGGTGGGTATCTTCAGCTTGTGACGGTAGTTGTAGACCTGCATGTGGTTAATGTCCGGTACACCGCGAGCAATACGAGTGTCGGAAAAGCCCATTTCGAAGCCCTGACGAATCGCTGCCTTCTGATCGTTTCTTAGCATGATTTGTTAAAGCTTGTCGGAATGGATGCCACAAAAAGTTGCGAAACAGTAATTATAAATCAGGCGTGAAAATCTAACACTGCTTAGTGCAGCAATATAGTGAACTTTATCAGATCAGCCGTACGATAACTGCTTGGTGCATTGATAGAGTAGCAAGAAAATCGGGAGAATCCTCACACGAGTGTGAATTTTCACCCTTGCACATGCATTATCTTTGTGCCTACAGCCATTTCGGCAACATGGACGTCTGTTATACTGTAATTTTATACAGTATTTCCAAATGTCATGTTTGTTCGCGTCGCGCAGCTATTCGAGAACGGCCGGCCACTGCCTCGGCATCGAGCAATCACGGCACAACCCGTGCATATCGGCAGACTCACGTTGACGGAACAGCATGATCATGAATTTCGACGCAGCATGTACCTGGCCATCCTGCGCAACGAAGGCGTAGGAAGCGACGTCCTGCCGCGCCTGCGAGATGCGGTGGTGCGGTGGATCGGCGACGGCAGCATGACCATCAGTGGCTTCGAGTTCAACGAAGCGAACCGGCAATGCAGCGTCCAGTCCTGGTACGTGCAGCTCATCTCCAGCGACCTAGACTAGCGGACCATGCGTCTTTGGGTTGCGGTCTACCTCCCCCACCTGGCTTTGGAGGCGTACTTTCCCCGCCACCTGCCCGACCCCTGTTGTGCGATCGTAGAAGGCCAGCACGTCATGGCGATGTCCGACTCGGCGCGCCGTGAAGGTGTCCGGCATGGCATGGGACGCGGTGGGGTTCTTATGCTCGCGCCTCACACCGTCATCCTAGAGCGCGACATCGTACGTGAAGAGGATTGCCTGGATGCGATCGCAATGGCCTTGCTGCAGTACACGCCGGAGGTTACACATTTCGAAGAGTCGGTGCTGTTGATGAACGTCGGGGCATCCCTGACGTTGTTCGGCGGCGTGCGCCGGCTGTGCAGCCGCATCAGCGCCGACATGCGAGCCCTAGGTTTTACGGGGCGGATCAGTTGCGCCCCGACGGCCCGTGGCGCATGGGTGCTGGCCAGAGGCGCGGGCCGCCCACGTACATTGAAAATGCTCACGCTGCAGCGACGTCTTGGGCCTGTCCCGGTTTCTGTCTTGCCGCCGGCGCGACGTTTCTCCGTCTGGCTTGACGGGATCGGCTGCACTACGGTCGGCGAGCTCCGTCGGTTGCCGCGTCCTGGCCTGCAGCGTCGCTGCGGCCGCGAGCTGCTCGAAGTTCTGGACGCGGCGTATGGCCTGTCGACGGAACTCCATAACTGGATCGAGCCACCCGAAGTGTTTCGTGCTCGGATCGAGATCTTCGATCGCGTCGAAAAAGCCGACGAATTGTTGGCCGGTGGTCACCGGTTGATATTGCAAATGCTCGGCTGGCTGACCGCTCGCCAGCTTGCCGTTCGAAGGATTGTGCTCGAAATGATTCATGAGCGCGGACGGGTTGCGCGGCCGCCGTCAACGCTCGAGATCACGCTTGCCGATCCTGTATGGCGCGACGATCACCTGGTGAGACTGCTGAAAGAGCGGCTCGGCCGGCAAGTACTCGAGGCACCGGTCATTGGGCTGGTGCTCGAGGCAACCGATGTCGTGCCCATGGCGCCGCCGAGCGAGTCGCTGTTCCCTGATCCCGGGGGCAGTGAGGAAGACCAGCAACAACTGCTCGAGGTACTGATGGCGCGTCTCGGCGCCGAGAATGTCTTAAGGCCGGACCCGAAGGCCGACTACCGGCCAGAATTCGCGAATGCCTGGGCGTCCATTTCGACGCCTGTACGGCCCGGGCAGCTGGAGGCGGCCTTGCCGCCAAATGTGGATCAATTTATCCGCCCTACGTGGATTCTCGCTAAGCCGATCCCATTGTTGATGCGCGATGACCGGCCCTATTACAGTTCGCCGTTGAAGATCGTATCGAAGCCCGAGCGTATTGAGGCGGGATGGTGGTCGACGGCGCAGTCTCGCGATTACTTCATCGCGGAAGCGGACGATAAAGTTTTCTATTGGATCTACAGGGAGCGGGTCGCGACGGAAGACGGTACCGTCGAGCCGCGGTGGTTTCTTCACGGCATGTTCGGGTAAAACTTAGCCGTTCAACACTGGTTGTTGACAGCCTAGAGTACCGGCGTGCAATATCCTAGAGAATCTGCTCGGTGGGAAGGAGTCCGTCGTACCGGGTCATCGAATTAACCTGTCGCCATTGGTGCACTATTGCAACATTTATACACTTTCGAAACAAAAGAAGAAGCTGAAGAAGCTCTGGTAAAGTTAATAGGACCGAATAGATTAGTTAGCGATCGAGACGGCACCGAGGTCATATACAAATTGTTCGGTGAGTTGACTTGGAGAAATCTCTACGCTTTGGACCTACATAATCTTCATGAATTGAAAAGCATTTTATCGCAGCGAGATTCTGGACACGCCTACGATAAAAATCGACATCAAGAAATTGTCGCTGCACTCGAAAATATTTCGCGAGTGCTCGGACTGACCATTCCTGTGCATTGGCGATGACACGCGACTGCAGGCAATAAAGTGAAGAGGCAAAAATGGCAATCTCGTCGTTGATACGATGAGTCTGCCTATTACAGTCGAGGCCATAGCCGCGAGCGTTTAGCTCAGGGATACCGCCGCACTTAGTTGCGCATACATGTGCTCGCCGCTGGTCGGTCTACCTGTGAACGATATTCAATTGCAGAAAGTGAACATGATGGAACTGAGCGAGAACGAAAATGTGGCGTTGAGGCGCCTCATCGAACATGCGAAGCGCGAAACTGGTCAGAGCCGTCGAGTTGCTGACTTCCTTTTGGCATGGTGGAATCCCGCAGAATGCGGGGGTTTTGACTTCACAACGATGTGGGGCTGTGACGAAGGAATTGTTGAGGACATGATCGTTGTATTCGCATATGTCGCACGAAACAACCGCTACCCCGATACGCTTGGGTTTGAAACCGATTTTGCCGCCATCATCCGAGAGTGGCGTCCCGAATTGGTACAGTGAGCGGAACGCGCCATATAACTGACGATTTGAATAAAGGGGGGCGAGCCCCCTTTCACCACGGTGTTACTCGTTCACATCCAGCAGCCGCGCGAGACGCTTTATAGTTCGCTGTCCGATTCCGGCTTCGCTTGCGACCCCGATATCGATTTTTCCCTTCTCTACCAGTGCCCTGAACTGATCTTCGATTCGCATCGTTCGGTGTCTAGCAACGAAATCGAAGATATGGTCCGTGTTGTCGACGTAAGCGTCCTCTACACCGATATAGAGGTCGGTCAAAATTTCCGTTCCAGCTTGGGTCTGCACGGGGGCTATCACCACAGCAGCGAGAAGCCAAGGCAATAGCGACGGATTGCGGCCTTTTGCTTCGGCGGTATGCATCGCAAGGTCGTCGACAGTTGCTGCGTAGGTGCATGCTATGAACAAAGCGTCCTCGACGAACCGGGCCATAACCTCGGTGTTGGTATAGCGCGGGTCGACCAAAAACCGTCTGTATCCCTGCGCATACGCGCTTTCGACCGATGCAAGGAAAGGCAGTTGACCTACGGCGGCTGGCACCTGATCGAACTTATTCATGCTGCTGCGGTGTCGCGGCATGATGCGCGCGGCCAAGCCCAAATGCTCCGTCAACGCCAGCACAGCCTCGGCAGTTTTTGCGCCGTGATTCTCGACGTCTTCTATCGACCCCAATGCAATGATGCCTCGACTTCTCGTCGCAAGGACTGCCTTCAGTTGTTCCGCCACCGGTCCTGGGAGCGATTGCGTATCGGTCACGGCCCTACACTTGAGAGGTGCGCTGTATTGTCGAACAAGGCCGGGCTGAAGAGTGCCATCTTCCGCGACGGTGCCAACTAAGTACTCTTGAAGATCGTCGTAACCCTTGTCAACCAGCATCCTGGTCGCGTCGGCGCCCAACAGTGCTGGCGTTGGCGTCTTGAATAGGACCGCTACCCGATGGCCAGAATCCTCGGCCCGGATGCAGGCCATCTCCACACGATCACTTGCTTCGGACCAAGACTGCTGATCTAGTTCTACTGGTCCGAGCACGATCAATGTCCCGCTCGGAACACGTTCCAGCCCGCTCGACCACAAGCCGTCCTCACCGAGATTAATGGCGGCGTCGTGTTTCGTGCCGGCGCGTTCGGCATAGAAAACCGCGCCGTCCGTCGCTTCCTGGTATCGGGCCACCAACGCATCGATTGCCGCTTGGGACGTCGTGACGTAAACTCCTGCAGCGGGTCCAGCTGGCCAAATCTGCAGTGCAGATGCATTTCGCGAGCCAGAAGGAGGAAGTAGCAGCCGTAGTAGGTCAGCAGAACTTACTTCGTGTTTGTATTTATGTGCAAGGCGGTACGCGAGGCGAGCTGTAGCCGACAGGTCAAGCTCCTGCGCTTGAACGCGCTGGGGGAACGCCTGGACTTCGGGCCAATTCCGTAGCCCGACGAGCGAAGCGCTGAGATCCAGCGCCTGGCCATGCCCGATCTCGACCGCGACGTCTTGTAAAAGGGCGCGTAGGCGCCCAGCCAACTGCTTGAGTTGTTGGGTATCCATGGTTTCTCCACGGGCGGTGTTTCCGGTACACGCTTTGCGGACCGCCCATAGGTAAAAACCACGATATGGAAGGGTTCTAAATATTCCCCGTCTTCGTCATACCCTTTCGGGCGCGTGCGGCAGGTGACGGTCACCCACAAGCATTATATCGTTGAAGTGAGCAGAGAACCACATACGGTGAAGCTGCCTGCCAAGTTGTCGGCTCCCGCCGGGCATGGTATTTCGCTACTGCCCAGCATCGCTGGGTTCGTACACACAACATCGTGACGAATGCAGAAATCTATTCCTCGTTTACCGATCCGGCGACAAAACTTGGCCGTGCACTGGACCTGAGGTGCTTTTGCCGAATAGGGCCTCGTAGAGTGCAGGAATATCGGCGACTTCTCGAAAGTGCGACATTCGAACCACACGCAAATTTGGCCGCTCCTTCTTCACCCCGTCCTTGTCACCCTTTGTGTGCTTCGCCGTCCTGAATGCATCCAGCGCTGGGAGTGGCAGGCCAGGCTCTGCCCCGAAGAACAGGAACGGGCCGAGTCGCATCGTTGTGCGGTCGAAGCGGGTCCACACGACGCACCCCGAGGGTTTGCTGGCGAGCCCAAGGTGCACGTTTTGCGATAACGTCTTGGCCAAGTGCGATGAGGACTTCAACTGGATATGTCGCGTTACCCCGTTTGCCTCCAAAACCACGTCGTGGCCTGAGCGATCGATCGAAGGCTGCGAAACTTCTAGCGTCGCACCGGCGTGAAGCCAGGAGTATTTCAGCAAATCTCCGATGAGCAAGTGCTCGAGAAGACGCTCACGATACACTGACTGGTGCGTGTCCAACGTAATGTCTAGATCAGTCATATTCTTCCGGGTAGGCTTCGATTGCCTTGTTGGCCAATCTCGGCCGCTCAGTATACGACGCTATCGACACTGAGCAACCTATTTGAAGAGCAACAGTCCTTCTTCAAGTTGACGGCATATCATTCTTAGTCTACTCTCCCGTCATTCGTCATTACGGCCCTTAGGGCTGAGAGCGCAGTTCAGGTCAGTTCAGGCGTTTAGCCGACTAACCCGGTGTGGCAACCGTTGCGCCTCCTGCTGGCAAGTCAGCGAGGTAATGCTAATCGGGAGGTCGGCATTAGCTGCCTCGGCCCGTTTCCAGATAGCCCAAAGGCTGGCATTCGGCATAGACAGATTGCTCGTCATGCCTGTATTGCATACCACCCTCAAAGATCCCGCACTCGCTGCACACAAGAACCTCTCCTACGAACACATCCTGAGTGGTTGGCTAACCGGCTTTGGCTGGGAAGTACTAAAACCTTTGGTTGACCACGGGCGACGGACAGATCTTGTTATCGCCGACGACGAAGGGCGCTACTTCCGAATCCAGGTTAAAACCGTTCAATCAAAGGACGAATCGGCTCGGATCGAAAATCGCTGGCACGGAGGCCGTTTGGACTACATTGTTATCTTTTCCACCCAAGCCGACTGGGGCTATATCGCACCAGCGTTTACTGAGGCTAGCCGCCGGGTCAACGACCAGAGTCATATCCGCTTTCACTGCCATCCCGAGAACTTCAAAAAAGCATTTGAGAAGGTATAACTCTATCGAGGCAAGCGATTTCTAAGTCAGTTTTCTGGCAGGTTGCGGGTCTAGCGAATGGCCCACATCATCGCTTTGGCCGACTGCTGGAATCAACATTGGCTTTATCTCAGCGGCGGCACTGTCCTAACGATCACGAGGTACTGGCGCTCTTTCTAGGGGTAAGTGCGCGTGGTACTGTACCCACACCTGTATCTTTTAAAATGCAACTAACAAACATGTGACGCACACCTAACTCTCCCTCCGGTTAAAGCATGTCCATGCAAGCCATAACAACTTCGATCACTACAAGCAAGCAAAGCGCTGCTTACTTTCGCGCGCGAAAGTGTTCACCACTGCCGCGTACGACCGAGAGATATCCACAGTTTCTGTGGAAAACTGCGCTTTTTCGATAATCAAACCCAGCAGCTATGGAACTTTCAGTCCAATGCCCATCTTTTAAGCAGACGTTCATCGTCAGACAATGTGACCTGCACGTGGCGTCGTTTAGCTTCTCTCAAGATGAAATGCGTGCCTATAATGGCTAAGCACAGCTATCTCTACAAATCAGAGGCTATGGACGATTTGAGTATTCTGAAAGCGATTGGAATGTCTCTGTTCGGTATTGCAGCCGTCTTGACGCTGCTCGGCTTACGTAGGCGACCCCATCCAAGGAAGCCTAGACCGAACAGGCAATTCGATCCGGCGAAAGCAGCTGTGTACTCGCCCAAAGAATTCCGTAAGAATCATCAGTAAAGTAACGATGCAAAGTACTTGTCTCAAGGTGCATCTGGAACAACTGGTGTTTGCTTCGCCAGGAAATTAGCGCTGCCCTGCAGGCGCCGCCGTGTTTCCGCGTGCGCGTACTTCGAAGTCGTGGCTAGCGACGCGTGTCCAGCCACCAGCATCTCGACCTCGAGAGGCGTGCCGGCGGCGAGGGAATGTGTGATCCCGGTGTGCCGCAGCCAATGCGTACTCGCGCGGCGCAGCTGCGCCGCCGACTGTGGAGCTACACGGTCCAGCTGGGCAGCGCAGTCGGCAAAGAATACCTTCAGCTGCTCGTATAGGGTCTGGGCATGGATACCTCGTAGCGGATCGACCGTTTTACCTGCTGCCCAAGGCGTACGCTCATGCAGGTCGACCGCCTGGCCGAGCAAGTACACGTTCGCATTGTCGGGATGGGTGACATCCGCAATTAGCCCGCGCGACGCGAGATAGCGTGCGATCGAGTCGATGTGCACCTGGCCCAATGGTACGAGGCGCCGCTTATCACCCTTCCCCGTCACCAGGATCTCCCAACTGGCCGTCGCTGGTTCGTCAGGTGTGGCCGGCATTTCTGTCCAACGAATGTGCCCTACCCGGGCTTGCACGATCTCCGCCCGGCGTAGACGGCCGACATAGAGAATTGGCAACGCCATGCGTAAGCGCAGGTTGGCCGATGTCGGCGGCAGGGCCGCCAGCCGCTCACAGATGAAGTCCCATTCCTGCTGCGTGAAGCTGCGCGTATGTTCCGCGGCGCCAGTCGGTGCGCGCGGTTTGCTAATCCCGGTCCATGGATTCCCGGTCAGGTAACGCTGGTCGACCAGGAAGCGATAGAACGTCCCCAGCATCGTCAACGCACGTCGCTGAGCCGCGGCCTCCAGAGGTCCCTCGAACGGGCGCCAAGACGGCCCCCAGCGGCCACGGCTACGTGGTGCGCACCAACGCTCGGCCGGCTGCGGATCCGCCAGGAACGCGCGGTATGCCACCGCATCGTCGAAATCGATCGATGACAGTGGCTTCTGGCGCTCAAGGATGGCCCACAGCATGAAGCGCTCGCATTCGGTTCGATATGCGCGCGCCGTCGGCCCCAGGTGGCGCAGCCAGCCGAGCGGATTGTCCATCCGTGCGCGGGCGCCTGCGCCGCCGGCGTGCCTGCCTTGTTTCTCGCGCAAGAACGAAATCAAGGCCTCATAGTCGTTCGTCGCCGCGAGCTGGCACTGGTAACGCGGGGCGCGGAATCGGCCGTTGCTGCCGTCCAGGTCGCCCGGCACCGCGAACTTTTCCAAGGGGACGACCGACGTCGACGCCGGCGTCACCAGGTGCAGTGCATCGATGTCGAGCTCGGAGCGGGAGGCCAGCACATGCGCGCCGATGCGCAGACCGGTGCTTGCATGGAAGGTGCGGAGCATGGCGACGATGCGATCGGCCTTGCCGGCGCCGATGGCGCGTACCGGCGCGTGCCAGTTTCTGCCCACCCCGTTGATGCGCTCGACCAGTTGTCGGAGCTTGACCATGCCAGCCTGTTCCAGCCGGCTGGCCAGGTCGAACGGGAGCCAGGCGCGCACGCCGTCGTCCGGATGCGGCGCTTCGGCCGCGGCACGCTCGAGCCAGGCTATCGCCTCGAGCTGGCGGCGCAGCAGACGCGCGCTCCGCTTCTCCTTTTGGGTTCCAGTACCGTATGCCTCCTGGTAGTAGGCCAACTGGTCTTCGAACGAGAAATCTTCCAGACCGTGCTCGGCCGCGAAATCTTCCAATGACGGCGCCGGCGCCGGCGAACCGTCCCGGTCCCGCACTTTGCTTACGTCGATGCGCACGAGCCTGGCCACCGCGTGACGTTTGTGACGGTGGGCCGCGGCCGCGAACGCATCGCGCATCCACGCAACCGCCCTGCGTACGTGCCGCACGTCCGTACGGTTGCCCTCCACGGCCAAATACCGGTCCCAAATATCTCGCAAATCTAGGCCCTGCACATACGCGCGCATGAAGGCGAAGTGGCCGATGTGCAGCTTGCGGATGCCCGGCTGGAGGTCGGTCGTGGTATGGATCATTCAGGCGAGACCAATGATGAAGTAACGGTTGTGCATGGGGTCGCCCTTGCGCTTCGGGGCGTCTTCGTCGCCTGCGAACCGAATCAGGTGGGTCGCAATCAGAAGCTGGATGGCGTCGCGGATCTCCTCGCGTCGCAGCTGAGTGTATTCCTGGATGGTCTCGTAGCTGCAGCGCGCCACATTGCTGACGTTCTCGCGGAGTGACAACAACAGCATGTAGAGCTTCAGTGCGTGCAGCGACCCAGGGCGTTTGATGTGGTCGAAGTAGTGCTTGAGCCGGGACATGTGCTTGTAGGTCTCACAAAGGTGCTGCTGGGGCAATTTGCACCATTTGCCGTTTTCTTCGATCCCGAGCAGCGAATACAGGTTGGCGTTCCCTACCCGCTCCATGCCGATCGCCTCGACCGCACGCAGCAGCTGCAATCCACGCGCGATCAGCTTACGCGACAGCGGGGCCACTTCCTGGATGTCCTCGTAGGTTGCACCGACCAGATTGTTGCTGCGCAAGCCTGCCTTGCGCTGTGCCCGGTTCGAGATGATCGTCAACGCGAACAGCACAAGGATCGCTGCCGTGGCCGAGCTTTTTTCATGCCGCCAGCTGAGCTGGGACAGCCCATGGAAGGCGAGCGCCGTGGATGTGTCGGCCTCCTCTATACGCAAGCCCAGGACGGCCACGCGTGCCGCCTCGGCGTGCATGTGCATGGCCGGTTTGCGCTTTGCCCACGCGGACGGAAGCATTGCAAAAGCCATGCGGCTCATGAGCGCCTGCCCTGTTTGAGAGCCAACGCCACGACGTACAGGGCAAGCCCGACAACGCCGAGCGCGGCTATGGCGGCCAAGAAGACCAAGGTGGTCGGGTCGCTGATCGAGGTCAGCATGCGAAGCAAAGTGGTGAAATTGTCCATGTCGTTCACACAATAAAGGTCGATGTGCTTCGCATGTTAACCAGTTCGAAGATCGGTTTCTAGAAAGAGTTCCACTCAATAACCCTAACGATTAGAAATTTTCTGCTTATGAAACAATTACTTGAGCAACATATGGACCGTTCACATGAGGTACTTCATCGTTCACGAACCAGCGCTTTTGGGGGTATTAATCGCGGTATTCGACCGCAGAACTGGACGAAAACAGCGATCTTAGTTCACGAGGAAAAGCCGGTATGGAAAAGAAAATCATTTCTTGGAGACGCATTTCCTTGGCAAGCCGACGACTGTCCGGATGACTTCTAGATTCGCCGCCGCGCTTTGAGGTAGCTGTTTGGCGCGAAGCTCGCGCAGCATGCGCTTGCCGTCCGGCAGGGCATCCGCCTGTCGACGCGGAAGCGCGGCATTTTCCTTAGTCCTTCGCGCCTCCATCTCGACCTGCAGTCCTGAGCGCTCCTGCGCAACCTCGAGAGCAAGCGCGGCGGCGGCCGTGAAGTCGTAGCCCATCCGCGTGATCTTGACCGCGATCCGGCGTAGTTCTTTTCGCGTGGAAATCGGCGTCGCGCGATGCTCGAGCTCGATCGCGCATCCAAAGTGGTCCAGGTGCTCGCTTTGCCCAATGTAGCGCTCGCAGTAGATGTCGACCGCCTCATGCCCAGCCATCTCTTCGATCCACCTCGGCACCAGGTAGCCTTGGCAGAATCCCCAGTAGCCGTAACAGCGCCGGATCCGTTCATCGAGGTCCGGTTGCTCCAATTTTTTTTTCTTTTTGGTTTTTCGCATAGAACACCCGATGCCTGCAGAATCGAACAGGATAGCTCGCCGTCTGATGAAGTAAAAGTGGAACTCTTTATGAAGTAAATTTGCGACTTCTCGGCGATATGAGGTAAATGTGGGACTTCTGAAGCTTGACCCAGCGGTCAGATACCGGTCGACCGCCCGTCATCTACAGCGCTCACCAGGTCATCTATCAAGCGACTCTGCGCGGAAAGGCGTTGCTGGAATTGCCGCGTCAACTCGCCAAGCCCACGCAGAGCGGCAAAAAGAGCGTTTATGCGTGGTTTTTTCAAGTCAGATTGGTTTGAACGGATTTGGCTTGCCCATTCGTTCCTCAACGCTCGAGAATAGCGCGTCGAGCTTGGCGCGGTCCGTGCACGCAACTACTGCGAAACCGAAACCCCGACCAAAACGCGCTTGCAGAGCCATCAGTTCAAAGTCGGTCGAAAGGCTGAGTTTGTACTCGAATTGATCGTTGAGCAGCGACCTTGACCGGACGAGCGCAGGGACAATACCGTCCAGTCCTTGGAATGACTCAAAAACGCGATAGCGTCCGTTGTTGGTGACGAGATCAGCATTAGTAAACCACTTTAGCCCTATCCTTCCGTTCGTTGGAAACACTTGGCTGGTGTGCAAGTAGTAGATCGCCTTGGTCAGCTTGCCCGCGAACACCCGAACAGCATTGTCGATTTCATCGGTAACCCGTACAGGGCCGGCTTCCTGGTTGGTGGCACCAGGCTCGGGCACGATGCCAAGACGCCGGTTCATGGCGCGCGCTTCGATTGCGGACGGCATCATCTTCGATACAAGCTGAGGGAATTTCTGGTGTACCGAACGGATGATGTCCGGCATCCGACCGTCGTCGCCTTCGCCATCGGTGAACGGATCAGTCCGTGCCAAGAACGATATGAGGAGGTCATCGTCTGCACTACCGTGGTTGCAGTTGCTACATGCCGGGAACTCGAACCCCTCTGGCCACGCTCGGTCCGGGAACATTGCTCGAGGTGGGCAGTGTTCCACCGTGTCGGTTAAAACGGTGCCACCACAAAAGATGCAGAACGGATGGGTTTTCAAAAACGCTTCTTTGCGCACCTTCCTCATTCCCATCAACGGCTCCTTTCCTGTGGAAAACATTAACGTACACGACGGATGGAGAATCTGGCCAGAATCAAGGCCTATCAAACCAGAACCCTCGGTCAAATCTACTCAACATAACGTGGGCTATGTTGAGTAGTGTAAATTGAAAGTCATAAATATACCTGTTAAGATACCTGTACCTTATGCCTATCTGACCCGATGAGCCGCCCCCCTTTCCGCCTCCCAGACGACCAAGCCCGCCGCATCGCGCAGCGCGTGGCCGTGCTCGACCAGGAAATTCCCTTCGACGCCAGCAATCACCGTCCCTTCGTGGGCGCTTTTATCCAGGCAGTGCGTGACGCGACCGGTAATTATTTCAGTCCAATGATCTACCAGCGCCTGCTGCGTGCCTATGCGCCGGCGCGACGACCATCGACCGCGACCATCGCCAGCGAACGGGCGCGCATCATGGACACCGCCGAGCAGCTTGAGCGAGCCGCCGGACTCGATGACGTTCAGCGCGCACGATTTACCGACGCCATCCGCGGTGTAATTGCCGACGAGCTGGATCTACGGCTGGCCAGCTTGCCTGCAGCAGATCCAGCCACTGGGTCAGCCCAAGCTGAATTTTTCAAGAACCGGCTTGCGGAGTGCGAAAACGAACTACGAGCGCTACGGGCCACCGCGGCGCAGTTGGTCACCGACCTCGCGCTCAAGACACAGCGCGCCGAAATTGCGGAGCGCGAACTCGGTGAGCAGCGCCAGGCCAACGAGAAACTTGTTGAACAGCTTCGCAGCATCCAGGAAAGTTCCGATGGCAACCGTAGGTTTGCCCTGATGGCGATCGACGAGGTGCGCAGCGAGGTGCGCCACTGGAAAGACCGTTGTGCAGACCTTGAGCTGCAGCGGCAGCGCGACTTCCAGCAGCTCGACGCCATGCGCCGGCTGGTCAGTGCACAAGACAAGACAGGAAATAAAGGATTGCGATGACAAATGTATTAGGACCGCTTAGCCCTGCTTCAGGCCGGGAAGTCAGCCACACGCTGGGTCCAGTCGACGATGACTGGCACGCTGCTGAAGTCTGGCTGCAGGCGATCGCGAACCGCCCACGCCGTAACTCTCCCCTGACCGTAATGGCCTACCGGCAGCACTTGGCGAAATTGCGCTGGTATTGTGAAAACGTCAGCATGAACCTGCCGTCCAGGTGGACTGTCCAGGACGTCGACGCCTTCTATCGTTTCCTGAAGGAGTTACCGGAGCACGCGCTGTGCGAGCGGGACTACGCCGGCCGCTACGCCGAACAGGGCGAGGCCGGGTACACCCCATTCAGGTGCGTACCCTCGGCGAGCAGCCGTTCCGATGTTCAGAAGTGTGTGCACGCGCTGTTTCGCGCTTGGCGTGAAGTCGGTTATATCCAAGCCAACCCGATGGGTTTCCACGGCGCGGGTACGGAAAGAAAAATCAACGCCAACCGCGCCGTATCGCTTGACCTCTTTGACCTCGTGCTCGAGACCATGGAAGAACAGCCGAAAGACACGTTCGAAGCGCGGCAGCGGCATGTGCGCGACCGCTTCCTCCTGATTGCCTTGCGGGAGCTTGGCCTGCGTTCGAGCGAGCTGGTCAAGGCGAGCATGGGGGCGTTCCGGCGACTGTCTGATCCGAAATCTGGACGAACCTACTGGATCATGCACGTTACCGTGGAAACAGCGAAAGGCGGTCTTGAGCGGAAGATCCCGGTCACCCGGCAGGTGTTCGAGGCCCTGGTGGCGTATCGCGAGGCCTTCGGCCTGCAGGCGCTCCCAGGCCCCGCGGACACAACACCCCTGCTCTTGTCGCCAAGGACGCACCGAAGCGCGACAACTTCGCGTGGTGTACCCCTAAAAAGCGTGTCGACGCGACGGGACTTCGGCAAATGGCGCGCGATCACCTCACGCCACGGTTTGTACTATGTTGTGAAGCAGCGCTTGGGCGCCGCGGCGACCTTCCTCGAGTCGATCGGGGATCACGATCGGAAGGAGCAACTGGATCAGGCGTCGCCCCACTGGCTGCGTCATACGTTTGCCAAAGCCGCCCTGATGCAGGGGGAAGACATGCGCAGCGTTGCCGCCTGGCTCGGCCACCGCGATATTGGAACGACGATGGTCTATACCGAGCAGGAGGCGCTTGACCTGATCCGGCAAACCGAACAGGTCCGACCCGATGCCCTGGCGTTTGAGGCACAGTGGAGTCCGCTGCTATAGGTGCGACCGGATCCCGCGCGGCGCGGCGATCGTGCGCCGCGGGCGACTACCTTGCGGCTTACAAGTCGCCCGACAACCTACGGCGCAAGTTGCGCGATTTGCGCCTGATGCGATTGCCAGTGCGATCGCGTTGACGTCGTAGGTAGCGTACGCAGGCGCTCGACAGGCGGGCTGCGTACGTAGACCACGGCTGGCTTGTCGTTGCAATCGCGACCAGACACGGCCCAGAGGCTTGCATAGTTGACGGGGCTCCTCGGCTGGTCCCAGCGTACGTTGACCTTGCTGCCCGCCTTGTCCGACCAACGCATCAGGACGCCAAAGCAATCCATGGCGGAGGCGGCGAAAACATGACAGGCAACCCAGTTCCTGGTTGCTCTTGACCAGTGCGAGGGGATGGTCTCTGGTCTGGCGAGATGCCATCCAACGATGCCATACAGCTCCTTTGTGGACGCCACATATAGATACCGGGGCGCACAGGAACCTTCCCAGAACATGCGCCAGCGGAGAAATGCCATCGCACATGGACAAAACCCGGCTGTCGATTTTCCATGCATGTTCCACCAGAGCGACTTTGCCGCGCTACGAATACAGCGCTGGTGCTCCTTGAGGACATGTCGCCACAAATGTCGCCGAATGGCTTTATAGGTGTCAAGCAAACGCACAAGGCACTCTGTCGAATCGGACGTTACCGTGGACTCGGTCTTCGACCACGTTGTGTCCTTCGCCTCATCATCATCTCCGTCGTCATGGAAGTCGCCAAGATGACTACACCCGCACTCATGCTTGGTGATGGACTGCGCTCGTCCTCCAAATCGTTTGACCTTCGCTCCCGGAACCGCGTCCTTCAATACATGGGTGAGGAATCCCGTATAGCTCGATGTGACGTCCACTTCGTCATGCCGGACGGCGGCGATTCCAAACCTGGCGACCTGCTTGAAGAGATGCCGGGCATCCGTTGCATTGATCAGTTCGACGTCTGCGGCGACGCGATAAAAGCGCAGTGGGTCGCCAGCAATGCCGCCTCATGTGCCTGAAGTCGTAATATCTTTGGCCGATCCTCCCGGATGGTCGGTGCCATGTCGACGCCGCAGTGCGGGCACGTGAAGGGGTGCTGACTGAACGCTTTCGTCAGCTTGTATGGAATCGTCCTGCTGCAAGCCGGGCAGCGGTCGACCAACATGTGCCCATGAATCGGACAGGAACGGGTAGGACGCAGCTGGAACAGTGGACTGTGAAAGCCCGAGCGCATGCACGTTACGCACCACCTCAGGCAATCGCTGGAGTCGAGCACGCTGCCCGGTGCGATATCGAAGAGAAATGCTTCGCGCACGGCCACCTGGGAGACGCGCAAGAGCGAAGCGAGCACCGCAATATCGAATACGGCGCTGTCGCGCAGATCGACTTGTGGCTTGGCGAGAATGGCGGAGCGTTTGCCGCACTGGCGGCTGATGACCAGCCGTGCCAGGTCACTCGTGGCTATCTGGTTGAGGTACGCGAACTTCCATAAAAGCGTCCAGGCCGACTCCCACTTCACGTGCCAGTCGCGCCGCCAGCACCACTGCCGGGGCTGCGGCACAAAGAGTGGCCGATTAATCATGACCTCACGTTCTCGGAAGCCTAGCCAAGGTAGAGTTTACAAAAATTGAAACAACTCGGAAGAAATTAGTTGCCATCGCCTTCCGTGCATCGGGACACTACTCTTCATACCTCATGCGTGTAAGTGGCGCTACCTCAGCACTACGGAGTCACCACAGACTAGTGCGCTCTACCTGAATAAAACTTGCCTTTCATGCAAACCGGAAAAATTTCCTGATTTCTATAGCTGCCCGGAAACCCGTATTGCTGTAGGATATTGTCCTACAAGGCAACGTAAAGACGCTGATTATTTAGCAATAGGACATCAGGCACAAGCATGGAAACTTTGCAATCTCCTTTGGTGGCGTCGGTGCCATCTGCCGCTGGGGTTCCGACAACTGTTTCAGTTCCATCATTACCTGATGATGAGCTGGCAGCAGGCTTTCGCAAGACGCTTGCCAAAGGGGCAGACGCGTTGTTCGTTGCGAACAAGTTCAGAGTTGCCATGTTTGAGAGGTCAGCTTCTGCGCCTGCTTGGAGCGTAGTAGCCAGCGGCGAATTTGGTGACGAGTGTATCGCGGCCGTAAGTGCCAATATGAGCACGAAACATGTCTTCTGGGATGTCACGACCCTGGCTGAGCCGCAATCGGTCGACCGGTCGACCTTGGCACCTGTTCTCGTAAAAAAAGGACTTATTACTAGCTGGGCGAAGACTGCAGACCAAATTACTGGCCGGCTGGGCCACGTGTCCCCGGAGGTCAAGAAAGAAGTCGCGTACCTTGCAGCCTACCATTGCCAGTTCCCTGGTTGCGGAAAAGACCTTGGCGAGCATGCCGCAACTGGAGGCAAAGGTGTATTTAGCTACTTTGCACACATCGTTGCTGCTTCGGCTGACGGACCTCGTGGCGACCCTGTGCAGTCTCCCCTGCTTGTTGATGAGCCATCAAATTTCCTTCTCCTGTGCGACGAATGCCACCGGCTCATCGACAAGGTCGACCCCGACGCGTACAAAACTGAGGATTTGCGCAAGATGCGCACAGACTCCATCCGCGAGGTCAAGCGCCTGCTGGGAACGCTTCGCTACCCGGAAGCCGACATCGTCTACTTCTTGGGCAACGTAACTGGACAAGTTCCGCACATCAGCGACCGCGACATGGACGAAGCCTTATGGGCCAGTGGTCTGCGTCGCTCAAGCAAGAACCCTGAATCATATTTTGCCTTCGGTGGGCAGCATCACGCACCGCATGAGCCGAGCTACTGGAGTGCGGTGTTCTCTATTTTGAAATTCGACTTGTCCAATCTGCAGGCTAGGCTTAACGGGGTACGTACCGGCGGAGGCCCGCGCCCTCGCCTGGCTGTGTTCCCGTTTCATGGCACGTCCGTACTGCTTCTCGCTGGCCGGCTCCTCGGTGACATGGCAGGCACCCACGTATTCCAGCCTCATCGAAACAAGATTGGCGAAACTTGGGGTACGCGCTGGGCGTGGCCCACTGATGCCGTAGTGCCGACCCCGGAAAAGTATGAGGCCAAAACGTTGAGGGACCACACTGGTACCGAAGACGAGGCGAACCTCATCGTATCGTTGA
The DNA here is from genome assembly GCF_001412595.2 of Massilia sp. WG5. Taxonomy (NCBI): domain Bacteria; kingdom Pseudomonadati; phylum Pseudomonadota; class Betaproteobacteria; order Burkholderiales; family Oxalobacteraceae; genus Massilia; species Massilia sp. WG5. Next base: position 95,403 of record NZ_CP012641.2, on the reverse strand, counting down.
CCTTCCCTGTCGCAGCATTCAGGCTCTCAACGGTCTCGGCAGACAAGGGCAACCTGACCTTGCCTACTATCGAAATCTCGGTCGAGAACTTCGGCCACTCGACCATCCGCCACCCTTCCGATTTGACGCTGTTCGGCACTGCGGTAGACGAGGCCTTGAGGCGTCTGCAAAACGTATGGAACGTCAAAAAGGTACACCTGTATGTTGGCGCGCCGGCTGCTGCAGTACTGCTGGTTGGCCAGAAGATGCAGGCTCGTCATCACGCGACCTTCGTTTGCTATGAGTCCCTGCCGGGTAACGGTCCCTTTGCTCCAACTATCGAAATTTCGTCCCAAGAAGTACGCACGGTAGGCCAGAACCTGTCGGTGTCCCTGCAAACCTGAAAGCTATCATGACAACATCTCAAACTTTGTCGAAGAGAATCGTCGATTCGCTCATCGCGCGCCAAGAAGAGCAGCAGTGGGAGCAACTCATCAGCTCGCTATTGCGCCGACTTGAACTCAATGCAGCAGATAAGGCAGTCGCTGAACGAGAGTACGAAATTCTCGGTGATTCCATCGCTGAAAAACTGAGCTTGCCGCGCCATGACGTTATCGTCTCGCCGCAAGGTTCCATGCGTACGCAGACCACCATCAGTCCGCGGCACCCAGTCAACTTTGATATCGACATCTTCGTCGAGCTGGCTGGCCCAGGATACGACGCACTGCCACCAGAAACGATGTTTCATAAGTTTGGCGAAGCACTGGATGGTAATGAAGAGGTTACGGGTAAGCGTGAAGAAAAGCGCCGCTGCTGGCGTCTGGGCTATCCAGGAAAACCCTTCTACTTCGACGTAACTCCTGCAGTTCGAGGCACCAGCTACGCCGGCGGCACCTTGCGCGTGCGTGACCCTGAAACCTACTGGGCGCCTACGAACCCGGGCGAATTCGCTGAGTGGTTCTGCAACCATGCAGATGAGCGGTTTATCTTCGCGACACCACTTCAAAAAAGCGAAGGCGTAGTAGCACGCTCGAACGTCGAACCTCTGCCGGACGAACCTGTGGGCCTCGACGACATCCTGCGCCGGACAGTCCAGCTGATGAAGCTCCACCGAGACAACATGTACTGGTTCGCCGACGAAAAGCGCAAAGTAGCCCAACCCATCTCAATCATCATCGTCACCTTAGTGACACGCGCGTACGAAGAACTCATCCGCACGCAGCGAGCGGGCTTCCGTTCGCCGCTTGAAGTCGTGCTCAAGCTTGTCGAGATGATGCCTAAATATATTGGGCACAACGGTGTCAAGTACCTGATACCTAACCCGAAGCTCCCGTTCGAGAATTTCGCAGACCGCTGGAATAGCGATGAAGGTGCTCGAGCTGCCGAGTTCAAGCGCTGGCACGCCCGACTTGAAGGCGACCTCGATAAACTGCTTCACAACGGTGCCAAAACCGCGCCTGAAGCGGACATTCGCGAAGTCTTTGGCAATGTGGGCGTCGAAGCATGGAAGGCCAGCTGGCCTAGGGCTAACGTCCTGGACGGACTGCTTGCCAGTGCCGGACCGCTGAACCCGTCGGCACCTATCAAACCTGGTTCGTCGGATACGCTGGGCTAAATCTGAATGTCGGTCTTTCGTTTTCCTGATGCGGTGCACGCCGTCGAGTCATGGCTCGACGGTCCCGCAAGCTCGTTCGCGACAAAGCTCAAGCGTAGTAGCACTTCGAAGACGCTTGAGTGGGAGCTGGAGCTGCACGAGCAGGGTTACCCTGTCGAACGTGCTCGCCTGCGTATAGGCGCACTCTTCCCGGCGGTGCCTTGTGAACTTTACGTAGCGGCCGAGCTATGCTTGCAGTTACCGCATGTTGAAGAGGACGGGCGAGTTTGTCTCGATGAGGAATGCCAGCCAGTAGACTTTGAGCAGCCGGTAGCAGCCGTTATCCGGGCAATCAGCCGGTTCAAGACCGAACTTCTTCAGCGCTCGTCGAACGTAGAGTGGCGAGAAAAGGAGCTGCATTCTGAACGCCTGTCGTACTGGAATCGGTTCTGCGACCAAAGACAAAAGTCGCCGCGAGGACGACCTCGTCCGCGTACAACGTTGGTGAGTATGGCCGAGGTCGACGGCTGGGCCGAAGGCGAAATCGCCGCATTTATTCCAAAAGGTAGTCGTGACCGGCGTATTCAAACTCAGGTTGTGACGCTGGGCTCTGCAGACCCCGTCGAACTAGCGAACCAACATGGCTTCAGCTCTGGAACCCTCGTCAAAGGTAGCGCGGTGTTTGTTCGGGTTCCAGAGGAATTTCGCTGGAGCCCGCTCACTTGGCCGCAGAGCTTTCTCGCCTTGGAACAGCTAGTACGCGCCGTCACAGCATCACAGCATTCGATTGCAGAGTGGCTGTCCGACAAAGGATGGGTAGCTGACTCAGAAGACACCCCAAAACGTTCGAAGGGCGAAAAAATTGCGGTCGGGACTAGGCCGCTGCTTGTCGTGCTATGCCATGGCAACGAGCTGTACGGCTATCAGATTGCGCCGTCCGTAGTCTCGTTGGTGACCCTCCCGCACGCAGCTCCTATCAAACTTATGCGGGTCGACCCGACCTGGTCGCTGACACGGGACTATTCCACGTCAACGTTCAACAAACGTCAGGGAAAGCGAGTTCTTGTGCTCGGCACGGGCTCTCTTGGCAGCTCCGTTATCGATGTGCTGGCGCGCGCTGGGATTGGCACAATCGACATCGTCGACTCGCAGGTTTTCGGGCCTGAAAACGTGTCTCGTCATCTGCTTGGGATATCGTCTATCCTCAAGGGTAAGGCTGTAGCGATGGCAGCACGCATCAAGAAAGAGATACCTGGAGTCGAGGTGCGAGGGTATCCTGGAGACGCGCGCGCTTGGTGTGCAGAGAATTGCACGCCAAACAAATATGACCTAGTCATCGACGTGACTGCTGAGTCGTCGGTGCGTATCTTTCTGGCTCATGTGCGTACAGCCCTTCTCGGCGATATCCCTGTCATTCATGCTTGGGTCGAGCCTCACTGTGCGGCGACTCATGTCGTTGCGACAGAGACGAGTGAACCTTGGCCACCTAGTGACCCAGCAGTTGCCCGGGTCAACGTCGCAGATTACTCTGCAGCGCAGATGCGTATAAATCTGCCTGCCTGCAGCGAAGGTTTTCATCCCTATGGAAGCGCAGACATCCTGCAAGCAGCCGGCTTCTCGGCAGAGCGCATTCTGGACGTTTTAGACAACGGTCTAGCCAAGTCGACGGTCTGGAGTTTAGTTCGCTCTCAAGCATTCTTTGATTCGCTCGGCGTTCCTATTACGACCAAAGCTATCGTTCCTAGCCAAGGTGGTCCTCGCGGCGGGGTAATGCTGACACGACTGCTTACGGACGTGCTCCAGGATGTATGAACCCATGAGGTTTCAACTTGAAGGCGCACAGTGGAGTCTGGAGTTTACTCCAGCAGCGACCTCAGTGATGTGCGCAAACGCTCAGACCAAATTTGCGTCTTGCGAAGCCGTTGGCCAGCTCTACACTCGCGACCTCACCAGCTCATCGGTCCTTGTCGAACGTGCGACCCTGTTGAAACCGCGACGCGCTAGTAGAGGACGGGTCCAGTTTGACCCAAAGGTTGCCTACGCAGAGCGCGTCGAGTTCTTCAAGCTGGGCCTACACTGTGTCGGCATTTGGCACACGCATCCTGAGGCTCACCCGTCTCCTTCAGAAGAGGACCGACATCTCGCTCGCGATTATGCAATCGCGGCCAGGCCTGCACTCTCTGGAATTATCTTCGTAATCGTAGGCACTCAGCCATTGCCAAATGCGTTCAGAGTCTGGGTGGATAATGGTCAGGAGCTACGAATCGCGAACGCTACTAGCACGTTGCTGCGGTTAACCCTATAGAGAGGCCCTATCACTTCGGCCAGTGCCGACGCGCGCGACGGCGAACCCGAGCAATATTCAAGGCGTCGGCGTCGCCTCCCAAGCGAGTGGATCGAGCGCGAACGCTGCGGCCATCGCATCGGCGTCATATTCATGCAGACAGGGCGCGTTACGCGCACTGGTAACAACGAACAAGCGCCAGTCCGGTTCGATCAGGCTGCACCGGTATTCGTTGCGGCTAATGACGAACCGCGGCGCCATCGATGTGGTTCCCTTCACCTCGACAAGCAGGCGACCTTGCAGTGAGGTGGCAAGCAGATCGTAACCGCAGTTATCACGTTGCCGGTCGACTACTGTAAAGCCGCGTCGGCGCAACTCGGCCCGGACGAAGCGGATCGCCGCCTCTTCGGTCTGCTTGCGACTTTCGGCATCGCCATAGCATCCCCCTTGCACGGTGACTTCCGGCTCGGCCTCCTGCTCTAGGAAAAGCACCGCAGTTACGCTACCAAGTGGGCGGCTTGCCCCGTGCGTTGCGATATCGCGTGCCGTCCTGCTCAAGCGGGCGGCACGGTACCGGCCAACGAAACGCCACTTGTTAATGCCCTCCTTGAGGAACGTGGGCACTGCCTGTCTTTGTTTGTAGAACAGTGCCGCTGTTTCCACGATCCGCGGCCCTTTGCCGACCAGCACGACACTAGGGGCTGCGGGGTTGAGATCTGGCCGTAAGGCCAGTCCAACCACTATATTGTTCTTGGTTCGTATATAGGAGTCGCCGCCGGCGGTCGCTTGCCGCAACTCTGCCGTTGTGATGGTGTCCTCTGATCTGCTCATCTCTCGTATGATCTCCCTTTGTTATCGCTGCGATGGTCTGGCGCTAGTTTTCCTCGGTGGCCCGCTTGAGCCGGCATCTTGTTATCCTAAGCTCAGCGGTGCTGGGCACAAGTTACTTGCCAGCGCAGACTTCGCCACCGCCGCAATCGATTGTTCGGTAATGCCCAATCTCAGGCAGTAGTCGGACTGAAGCCACTCCCGAAGCGACTTATTCCTTTTGCTCGAATTGCAGCTGCCACAACATAAGGCGACGTTGTCCAGAGTGATCAAATCCAGATCATTCACGATGTGCTCCCACGAAGGACATGTGGCCCTACTTGTAAAAGGTACTGAGAAGACAAGTCTGCAGTAAATGCAAGCTATGTCGCGAGCGATCACCTGCTCCGCGAGGGCGCGCGAAATTTTCCAGGTACGCGCGGTGCGAACAACTAGGTCGTAACTGGCCTTATGGTCAGAGAGTAAGGCTGTGCTGGGCACTGTCATCGACGCATTTCCTAGGAGTTCGAAGACCAATCGCGACCACGCTCAGTTAGGGAATAGTTGGTAGGAATATCTTCATGGTGAGCAACCAATAACCCGTTGTCTACTGCCCATTTAATTGTGTCCCGTACGGTCCCCATGCCTCTGCAGTACATTGCCAATTTTTCGTGAATGTACTCTCCAGGTAAGCGATCACCGCGGACATAGGTAACCAGATGGCGATGCACTTGTGTCCATGCTTGTAACGGTTCAGTTGTCTGCATTGATCTAAGCATTGTTGTTTTCCTTTGCGTGACGCATCACGCTTTCCCTTCCCGATGAGGACGCAACCTCATCAAGAATGTCGAGCGACTCTTCAACCGAGGTTGGCCAAATTGCGAAGCAGGTAGTCGTTGAACATGGGTACAGTAAATGCGATGTCGCCATGCGATGGACTGTAGATCATACCTTTGCTGATGATCTGCGAACGCCGCGGCCCCAGGCTTTGTGCGGTCTCGCCGAGCGCATCAGCGACGTCCGAGGAGCGATAGGGACCATTGCCTAGTTTGGCCATCGCGACCACGTACTCACGTTCTTTCGGTGTTAGGCGATCAAATCGGACCTTGAAGAAGCCTTCGTCCAGACGCTTCAGTGTGGTTGCTTCCGCTTTCTTGGCGTCCTCAAGTGTAATCTCGTTCCCACTCGCCAGATTCCAAGACTGGTGGCCCCATTCCTGCAAGAAATACGGATAGCCGCGCGTTTTCTGAAAGATTTCCTTCAGGGCTTCTTCATCAATGAGGGCGCCTTCATCATTGACGGGTTGACGGATTGCAGCCTTTGCGTCATGTTCCGGCAGCGCACCGACGTCCGGGTAAAGAAATAGCCGTTCTGCGTATGACTTCGCGTCACCTGAGAGCGCCGCAACTTGCGGGAGGCCGGCCCCGAAAAACAGCACGGGCAACTGGGCCTGATTTATTTTGTGCAGCGACACGATCAGCGCCGCCAGATCCTTCTGCTTGAGGTATTGAACTTCATCAATCAGCAGTGTCCATGCTTTTCCAGCAGCTTTGGCGGCCTCGCCAATCCGAACGAACAGTTCTGGAAGGTCGTTCTCAAGGTCTCCGCTATCGGCTACACCGACCTCAGGATCCACCGCTACGGAAAGATCCCCGTATTCGAACTTGAAGACCGATGCAAACGACTTTAGCGCACGCATCGCGTCATACACTTTGGCTTTCGCGTTGTCCGTAAGCGAGAGCTTGCGCAGTATCTGGTGTACTCGCGGCAGCAACAGCTCCCCCAGCGGTTTATCCTCTGGCGCTTCGATAATGGAGGTCAAATGGCCGCGCTCCCTGGCCATAGTCTCAACTGCGTTCAGAAGCACTGTCTTTCCTACGCCTCGCAGGCCAAGGAACATTTGAGGACGGCTGGGTCTGCATAGCAGAGCCCGATCGATGGCAATTCGCGCGTCTTCGATGATGGTTTCGCGCCCGGCCAGCTCGGGAGGCTGGCTACCTGCTCCGGGTGCAAAAGGATTTCTTACGGGATCCATAAACTACCTTTTTGTAGGGATGTATAAGCAAGTATATCTCGTACTACGTATACTTGCATATATTTCGATAGTCTTTTCCCAGTTAGCGCGTTTGCCGCTGGTTAGAACTGCACGGTCGCGGTCTCACACACGGGCACGCCCCCAAAGCGCTGCCAAGGGAAATCTTCAACGCCTGCGAGTTGCCTGATGGCTTGCTCCAGTTCGGCAATGCTGGGGAATTCAGTACCTACGCAGATGATGTGGGCTCGCAGCATCTTCTCGCGGGTCGACTCAAGTGCCTTCAGCTCAAAATGGTCGCTGAGGGACGCTCGCAGGTTTCCCAGGTGAGCGTCTATAGCAACACCCATGGGGATCGCCAAGTTCACGTCCAGGATGTCAAATTTCTTGCTTGCAGTGGTGGCCATACTGTTCTTTCGAGTACTCACCGGCTGCCGGCCGGGATCGGGCGCTCACGGCGCTTTTCCCTCACTGTATGGGCTTCACACTAATCGTCTCATGCCAGCCATCACGAACGGCATCATATTCGGCGCGTGCCTGTTTCTCTAATTTTATGAGGTGCGCTAATCGATACTCAAAATCGGGCGTCATCCTGTTTTCTGCAGCTTCGATCTCGCGGCCTAGGTCGGTATCTTTCGTCCTCGCCGGCCCATCACAAAGCAAGCAGGTCGCATCGTTCATGTTCATGTCCTTTTCCTTGACCTCCTGAGATCCTACTTCCACGTAAGTGGCCGGGGTCGACGCCACACCTCGGATGTGCAGAAGCTCATGCGCCAAAGATCGCGTCGTAGCCCCCACGTGGCCCCGACGCAGCCGCGAGCTCATCGACAAGACCGATATCCTGCAGGTACTGCACGAAGCTGAGGAATTCACTTAGCCCGGTAATGCCCACCTCCCGATAGATCTCCCCTTTGCTATTGCGGAGCCCAACCTGCATGCGCGCATTCCGAACGTTACTCGCGGAGCCTGCCTGCATCTCAAATTTGTCAGTGATTTCGCTGTCGTACTCTGCCACATCCTTACCCTCAACGAGATGGGTAATGAAGACGGTTTCGATGTACACATTACGAGCCGCTGCGTCATCTTTGCTCGTGGCTTGTGCAACACGCTCTTCCCGACTGCCTCGCTGTTTTGCTTGTCCCATTTTGGTCTCTTATCGGCAAACTGGCCTTAACGGTGCGCCGCGCGGGCGCCAGAATTTGCTTCTCCTAGATCAGCCGATTACACGAGCCAAAGCTTCCTGTACCCGGTCGAAGATTGCTGGATCGTGTCCGCTTTGGCTTCGTTGAAACGCCTTCGCGGCAGCTATCCCTTCTTCCTGGCTTAACACGAAGCTTGCTTCCGAAGGGAGCTTGTCCTCCACGCTGACCTTGACGTTGAAGCCTGCTTCCACCTGTTCAACCGTAATCTGGGGAAAACCACCGAAGCGGAACAGATTTACCCGCAAGTCATGTATCGCGCACAGCGCAACGGCGCCCGCGATCTCGCAGGTAGAGACCTGCTTGTTCGAAAAGTGCTTACTATTCATCATGCGTCTGTTTTCCGCTCACTCTTCCAATTCCGGGCGCCACTCGTAGATGATGGCGGCAAAGTCCGCTTCGAAGCCGAGAGTATCGGGGTAATGATTGTGTCGGGCAATGTAGGTAAACACGACGATCATGTCTTCGACAATCTCTTCATCGCAGCCCCACATCGTTGTGAAGTCAAAGCCGCCGCACTGCCCAGGGTTCCACCACGCCAAGAGGAAGTCGGCAACACGCCGGCTCTGACCAGTGTCACGCTTCGCATGCCCGATGAGGCGCCGTAGTGCCGCACCTTCGTTTTCGCTGAGTTCAGCCATCGTACGTTCCTGTAGTTGATTATCGTTTGCTGGCCAACTAGCCAGCATTAGACGCGCCGCGTTTTCCTCTAACGAATTCGACGCAAGGTGTAAAACGGGTTAGTTGCTGTATCGTGGCTCACGAGCACAAACCTGATTGCGCTTCCCTTCATCAGCCCGTCCGTATACGTTACTCGCACAGTGTTCCCTTCGGTCGAATAATCAACGTGTTCGATCACGCCCATCGCCTCTGTCTCACCAGGCCTAAGTGTGATCGTCATCGGGAGCGCACCATCAGTCCTCCATGTACCTTCAAGTAAGCCTGGCGAGCCTTTACAGCCGGACATAAGCACGCTGAAAAGAAGCGCAGCCGCGCAGCGAATCCTCATCCCTTCTCCTTACAGGTCGAGTCTTCTGCATCCTTTCGATGTTGGGCAGATAATGTACATTTCATCTACGCAATTTTATAACGCTGTGTTTGCGAGGTCCATGAAAATTGACGAAATATCACTTCGCAAACGCAACCAAGTTGCGGCGTCTGGCGGATTCGGAAAGAGGTGTTTAACTTTCTAATCAGCTAAAGTACGTCGGTGAACATCTCTTCGAGCCGCTTTTGCGAAACTTGCAAATACGGGCGAACATGATCAAGCTCAGCGTGGCCGAGCAGTTGCTGAACGGTCTCGACAGCGTGCCCTTGGGCGATCAACCGCGACGCCATCGTGCGCCGGCCACTGTGTGATGAACCGCCTTTGATGCCAGCATCGCGGTATAGCTTGGTGATGTGGGATTGCAGACTGTCGCACGCTAAATAATCGACGCGTTCGCCGACAAAGTTCACCCGCCGCTTAGTGTTGAGGTGGAATTTATAGCCTTTGTGGGTCAGGATCAGCATGCTCGTAGGTTCAAGGCCTCGATAGCGGCCAAGGTCGCCAGTCGTTCGTAGGCGCCGCGTTACCCGGTAGACCAGGTATCGGTCGAGCGCCTGAATGACCTTTGAGTGGTTGAGGTACACGCAGCGCTGCCGGCACCCTTTCGTAATTGCGGCACGAAGGCTGACTTCACCGCGTAGGGCGCCTGACGGAAACAGCACATCCTGAACCTCGAGCTGCGCGATTTCGGTCACCCGCATCCCCGCTGTTATACCGAGCAGCAGAACCAGACAATCGCGCTCAGAGACGGTTTGAAAACTCCGAAGCAACTATGATGTCCAAATGGTCCCCTTCGACAGGAGTACGCCATGTGGACAGCGGAGCAACGAGCACGGCATAAAGTCCGGGTTGCCAAGGAGCGCAAGGGTTATCCCACTGATGTCAGTGATCAGGAATGGAAACTCATCGAGCCATTACTGCCGGGTGCAGCCCGAACTGGACGTCCACGCAGGACTGAGCTTCGCCAAGTGATCAATGCACTTCGTTATCTGGTCCGTTCAGGCTGCGAATGGCGCATGCTGCCGAACGATTTTCCTCCCTATCAAACGGTGTATTACTGGTTCCGTCGGCTGGTGCGACGCTTCCTGTTCCAAACGATCCATGATCTGGCATTGATGCTGGACCGGATGTGCGAGCAGCGCGAAGTTGCTCCCTCCGCCGGTATCGTCGACAGCCAGTCCGTGAAGGCGCCAGGCGCGCGTGAGCGCGGCTACGACGCACATAAGAAGATCAGCGGTCGCAAACGGCATATCGCGGTTGATACTGACGGGCGCCTACTTGCAGTCAATCTGACGCCTGCCGACGTCGCCGATTCGACAGGCGCGCAATTGGTCCTCGACGCCTTGGTCAAGCGCTGGCCATGGGTCAAACATTTGTTCGGCGATGCCGCTTACGACCGACGGACCTTGCTGGACAAAGCCACCTATCTCGACTTTACCGTCGAAGTCGTACGCGGCTTACAAGGTCAGGACGGCTTTCAGGTACAACCAAGGCGATGGGTCGTCGAGCGTACCTTTGCGTGGCTGATGCGCTATCGCCGCCTCGTCCGAGACTACGAACAGCGCCTCGATGTATCGGAAGCGATGATTTTCATTCCGCTCGGCTCTTCGTTATTGCGAAGGATGGGTTTCCGGTGAGTTATTAAACCGTCTCTAAGAGGGTGTAGACAAAATCAATAACGTAGCTGTGGCATGCTATCCCGATGTGGAAGGAGCATGTCATGGCAACGAAAGATCCACTCGACGGTATTGAGCCGTCAAGCAATGCAGGAGGCAGGCCGCCGGCGTTGAAGCCTGAGCATATCGCGGTTTTGCACGATATTGTCGCGGAGCGCGCTCAGGCCAGCTTGCAGGAAATCGCTGACGAGCTGCATCGCCGCTGTGGGTTACACGTGTGCGATGCAACGATTCGTCGTGCGCTGCGGGCGCAAGGCATCGTAAGGCTCAAGCCGGTGCGCCGGGCGCATGCGGAGCGGGCCGCGGGCGCCAAGCGATATGGCTATACGGCGGCGCACCGACGCGAGGACATATCGCCGTACAGCACCAACCTGACTGACGCCGAATGGGAGCTGGTCGCTGATTTGTTTGAGCGAATACCCGGGCAACGAGGAGCGCCTGTGCATTACAGCCGCCGCGATCTCGTGAATGCTTGCTCGTATGTGTTGCGCACGGGTTGCGCCTGGCGGTTGTTACCCGAGACGTTCCCGCCTTGGCAGGCGGTCTACAAGGCATTTTCGCGCTGGGTTAGTGCGGGTGTGTTCGAGCAAATGCAGGACCGCCTGCGTGAACAATGGCGTGCACGCATGGGGCGTGCGAGCACGCCCAGTGCGGCGGTGATCGATGCACAGTCTACGCGCGCCTCGCCGCAAGGTGGCGAAAGCGGATTCGATGCAGGCAAGAAGGTCAAAGGGCGAAAGCGCAATCTCGTCGTGGATACGATGGGACTGCTTATCGCAGTCACGGTCACCGCCGCGAGCGTGCAAGACAGGGATGCTGCCGCGGCCGTGGTGGCACAAGCATGCGTGAAGAGCCCTAGGCTGGAAAAACTTTATACCGACGGCGCATACGGTGGGAAGTGCGCCCGTGAGATCGAGCAGGCGCATCATATTCGTGTCGAAGTCATTCGTCGTCCAGGTAGCAGCACGATCGGAACGCTGTATGATCCCGAGACGGCACCTACGCCAACTGCTGATATCGGCTCAGGATTTACGATTCTGCCTAAGCGTTGGGTCGTTGAACGAACCCACGCGTGGACCGAACGCTGGCGCCGCACAGTGATGCATCACGACCGCAAACTCGCTGTATCGGCGGCTTGGGTTTGGCTAGCTGTCGAGGCGCGTATGCTACTCAGCAGGCTCGCTTATCAAGGTTGATTTCGTCCACACCCTGTAAGTCGTATTATCATCGAAGGCGCTCTTGTAAAGCTATTTTGAACAATGTCAGCGCAACCAACTAATAACGCTTCGCTCGCTCTTTTTTAAATTCTTTGATTGCGTTAGTAAAAGGTTCAAAAAAAAGAATAATATCTTGGCGGGCTACTTCTTTGACATGGGCCAACAAGGTGGGACTTTCTGGATAACGTGGCCTGGGCCGCGGTCCCCAAGTGAAGAATCCTTTGATCAGTGCAAAGATTAGTCGTCCAGTCCGTTTGATGTGAGAAATTAGAGACATATCGGTACCTCCGCTAAAAATACTATTTTGCTCCAAAATTTTTTGCCTTGCAACCTGCGACCCTTACTCATTTTAGCGATAAGTTTTCTACCCATTTTTTTAAAGAAACTTTTTAACGCGGCTACGCAAGGCGCACAGAAGATTATAACCTTCAGAGACATCCGCGAGAAGCTGGGTTGCGCGATCGAAAACGTGAACGAAAATAGAGGTATAGCCATACGATATACCACTAACTCAAGGGGAACACCATGATCAATTTTCTGAGCAACTACAGCGGCTTTTTTACTTTTATTGGACTCCTGTTCGGTTTTTGCGCGATGTTCAGCGAAGGTGGCGACGAAAACTATGACGAAGCTCAAGCCTACGACGACGAATGTCACGAGCGCGAGTTGGCCAATCCTGGCAACCCTGCCAGCGTATGCTATGGGGACGACTACTAAGCCCTAGAACCTATTTTCGCCCCCGCATTTTTGCCCGATATCGGTGGAAGTGCCGGTGCGTTCTGCTGTGCGTCCGATGCCGTAGTATCTGGCGCGACTAGTCGACGTGCTGTTCGAATTTTTTGACTAGTTTTTTCTAATTGCGTCCGACAACGTGTCGTTCGCCCTTCTAAACAACTTCGTCGCCGTCAGTCCGCGCTCTCCGTCGCTCTACCATCGGTCAAGAATTGTCGGCCCAACGCACTATTTGCGCCAACCTGGCTTGGCGCGACACCACAGCGGCGGTACCGGCATAGTCTCAGCGTTCAGACAATATGGCGCCCGAAAGGTTAGACCATTGGACGCCTTGGTTTATCAAATGCTCACGCCGGTCTTCTCGCCGCTCCTGCCGCGCATGATTGAGATCGCCGCGGCTTCTAGGGCCGCCAAGTTCATACCCTCGCTCGGCGCCAGCCAGTCGGTTGCGTGGCGCCGGCTATGATGGGCCCATAGCACCTCGATTTTGCGCGGATCGTCATACACTTGAATGCCTGCCAACTCGGCCTGCAGTTGGAAGCAGTGGGCGACGCGGCTGTCAGGAATCGTCGTTGTCGGCTCGATTTTCACGGCTTGCAGGCACGCGATAATATTTTCTTTGGCCCTGCCAGGCGCATCAAGCTCCCCAGCGCGGCCGAAGCTGCCGTAATACGGGCTGGTAATGGAAATACGGGAATGGCCGAGCGATTCGCTTACTTGGCTGCGCAAAACGTTCATGTCATCACGGTCCATTTGCCCAGGTGTTCCGCCCAAGGTCGGCGGGATAAGCCCTTTTATAAGGGCTGCATTCTCAGCATATTGCGCACGCAAACCGTGGCCAGTGCAATTGGTTGTCGCTCTCGATATGCCGAGCCTAGCCATCAAATAATCATAGCGATTTTCGGAATAGTTAAACGACGCCTCTTTCCAGTCACCCTTCCACGGCTTTCCGTCAATGCGCTCCATCCAGCCAACACGTGCGTTCTTCGAGCATTGCGATTTCACATAATCCAATAACTCACGCTGGACTTCCGTGACGATATCGATATCGCGCGGCCGACCGCCCTTCGTTTGGTAGACCGCGAATCTGTTGCCCTTATCGACTTTCCAAGGGACCATTTGCAAAACTTCCATTCGTCGCAGGCCAAAGGCTACTTGGAGCAAAATCATCAGGTAAAAGCGACTGTCGAGCGACTTTGCTTCCAGCGCTTTTTCGACGACGTCAACACCATTCTCTGCCCAGCTTTTGCTCTTGTCCGCAACGTTATTGACGCGCAATTCGTGCGGCGGAACATTCGGCAGATAATGCTCAATACTCTTCACCAAGCCTTTTTTGCCGACCCAACCGCAGAAGATGCGCAGTTGCGACAGGTAGCCCTGCATCGTTTTCGGCGCCAGGTTGCGTTTGTACCAGTCCTTGCACAGTGCTTCAATATGCCGCTCGCCGAGTTTGGTTGGATCCTCCAGCTTGTAGCCGAGCTCGTACAGCCGGGTGAACATCGCACGTAGGGCCTCACCTGCGGCTGTTTGGGTCCGTCGGCTGGCCACGCGGCCGTTGACGCGAGTCCCGGCATGGGCAGCCAGGATCTGGTTGATGGTGGTAATGACGCGCATAGTTGTCCTTTCGCAATTTTTTGACGGTTCTACACCTCTCTGCGCACAGGGCTTGTGCGCAGGGAGGTATCGACTGCTTACCGAGATATCTGCCAGGAGTGAAGGACCTTACCGTAAGGACACTTGTTTCACGCTGTCGCCTTCATGGCAATTTCGACAACGTGCCGGCGCCTTTCGGCTACCGGTTGCCTGACCAACTGCCGTCAGGCGTAGAACATTGACGCAGTCTCTCGCGTAGCGCATCCGGCCTATAGGCAGGTTGGGTGGCGCTAGCACCCGATGGCATGGTTCCCGCCCGAAAGCGTCGCGGTGTGCAGCAGTAGCCCGAGCAATCACTCGGCGCGTCCTGTGTCCGGGGTGTCCGGATAGCCGCTCTTTTGTCCCCGTAAGGTTGGAGTTTGGTGCGCGATCCCCGTTCGGGTGCGCTGCGCCTGGTCACTTTCGTGGTCCCGAAGCCAGTCCGACTTTCGTTTCTGAGGCGTTTCTGTGTTTGAAAATGCCCGCTATCCCGCATGGCTGCTGGGTTTGCTCGGCACTCTGTGTAGGTCCGTAGTTGACCGCTGTGGTGGCGAAAAAAAACAGCCGTGAGGCTGTTTGTTTAAAAACCGGCGTAGACCGGTTGCACCAGCTCGTGCTGGTGACTTGGGAAGATGCCGCTTAGGCGGCGTGTTACAAAAACTTTTCGCTCCAAGATAGAGGGAAAAGTTGGATTTCGGAGCCGATGCCGCTTAGCGACGAAAAAATTTTATCAGAATTTCGCTGCTGAGAAAATCGAATCGCGTGAAATTTACTATCAAATTCGAAAAGTTGGTCTCGCCAGAACGTATTAAGGTACGCACCTGGACTAGTTATCCACAGCAGAGTCGTCAAGATTCGCCAAAAGTCGGCAATAGTCGTCAGAAATCGTCAGAAGTAATCAGAAATCTGCAGGAGTCGCCAAAAACATCCAGGGGTCGACATCACGCGACGGAATTCGACAACCGCCTTACCAGCGTCCCCAATAGGTCGGCACAGACAACAGATCAGCTACTCGTGCCACGTACAAATATGAATTCACCAACTCCAAACGACATTCTCGAAGGGCTTCGCACGGAAAGAGTGCAGCCTTCTTTGGCTGCGCACGTGCGTGTAAAATTCGTAGCGATTAAGGAGTGCCTAGCCGCTGGCTATAGCCATCGCCAGATCCACCACTGGCTTACGTGCCGCGGCATGCAGGCCAACTACAAAGCCTATCACCGCGCTTTTCGCCGCCTGGAATTACAAGTTGAGTCCGCTGGAGGATGGCCGTCAGCTCAGCAGTTGCCTTCGACTAAGGGAGAAAAGGTGCTAATAAATCGAAAGCAGAGCATTTTTGTGCAGGATTCGCTCCCAACTCTTCCTTCTGACCCAACTAGGCTTTAATGGAATGGACGCATCCTTCCTAACACGGCATTTAGGTGCCAAAGTGGATGTGTAAGTTGTCCACGACTAGAAAGGAGCGTCCGAGATGAAGCTGAGTGCATGCGGCATTGATCTGGCAAAGGCGGTGTTTCAGGTACATGGCGTCGATCTTCATGGCAAGCCCTGCCTGCGCAGGCAGCTCAGGCGTGCGGAGCTGCTGACGTTTTTCGTGAACCTCGAGCCTTGCCTGATAGGTATGGAAGCCTGCGGTAGCGCCCATTGCTGGGCGCGCAAGCTGAGCCAGATGGGACATACCGTAAAGCTGATGGCGCCGCAGTTCGTGAAGCCCTACGTGAAGACAAACAAGAACGACGCGGCCGACGCCGAAGCCATCTGTGAAGCGGTCACCCGGCCCAATATGCGTTTCGTGGCGATCAAAACAGAGCAGCAGCAGGCGTTGCTGGCGATCCACCGCGCACGACAGGGATTCGTCAAGGCGAGGACCGCTCAGGCCAACCAGATCCGTGGCCTGCTGGCTGAATTCGGGATCGTCATTCCAAAGGGACTTTGCAATCTCGGTCCCAGGTTGGCATCGCTGTCTGATGAGTCGGCCGGACAGTTACCCGGCAGTTTCTGTAGTCTGCTGCAGCGGCTTGCCGAGAATCTGAAGGAGTTGGACCGCCAGGTTCAGGATTTGGAGAAAGAAATCCAACTCTGGCACGCGCAAAATGAAGCCAGTCGCCGACTGGCCGAGATTCCAGGAATTGGCCCGATTACCGCAAGCGCACTGGTCGCTTCGATTGGCGATGCGCGCTGCTTCAAGAATGGCCGGCAGCTGGCTGCCTGGATGGGATTGGTGCCCAGGCAGCACTCCAGCGGTGGCAAGCAGGTTTTACTGGGCATCAGCAAACGGGGCGATGGCTACCTGCGCGCGCTGCTGATCCATGGTGCGCGTGCCGTTCTTCGACACGCCGAACACAAGGTGGAGACTGCCACCAGTTGGCTCGGGCACTTGCTGTCGCGGCGAAACAAGAATATCGCAGCTGTCGCGCTGGCCAACAAGAACGCGCGCCGGGTATGGGCACTTCTCATGCACGACGGAAGGCGGTTCCGTGCGGATTACGTCCCCGCTGGGGCAGGCACGTAATCCGCAAGGCCAAGTTACCTCTCCACCGACTCCAAGGAAGATTGGCAAGCATCTTTCCACCGATTGCTTAGGCGATCCAGATGTGATGGCAAGATAGGTCAGACCGTGACCGGCAAACCCTGCGTGCAACAAGGAGCGTCAAGCTCGTGGCTTTGATCAGGAGCCGGTCAGCAAATTCCATCAGGGACAGAGGCTACGCCTCGACCAAAGTCCGGATGTATGGCTGCAATCTACCTCTTTTGGACATCACGAATCGAAAGCCTGGCAAATCAGGATGCGTCCATGTATGTTGCATAAATCAGGCTCGGCCAGCGTAGAACCTTTGGGTCTGGTAGCCTGAGCGGATGAAACCAGCTCCTCAGAAGTACCGCACCACGAATTGGAAGACGTACAACGAAGCCCTCAAGGCACGTGGCTCGCTGCTCATCTGGCTTGACCCGGCGATGAAGTGGCATGGGCAGCCGAGCGGCAAGCGCGGGCGCAACCAGATGTTCAGCGACCAAGCGATTCAGTTCTGCCTGAGCATCAAGTGCCTTTTTAATTTACCACTGCGCCAAGCCATGGGCATGACGCAAAGCCTGTTGCACCTGGCTGGACTTGACTGGCCGGCGCCGGACTACAGCACTGTAAGCCGGCGGCAAAAGACACTCCAGGTCGCCATCGGAGCGGTACCCACGACGACGGGTTTGCATCTGTTGGTGGAAAGCACCGGCATCAAGATGCTGGGCGAAGGCGAATGGAAGACGAAAAAGCACGGTGCAGACTATCGCCGCCAATGGCGCAAGGTGCATCTCGGGATTGACGCGTCCACGCTCGAAATCCGGGCCATGGAAGTGACCGACAACAGTATTGGCGACGCGCCCGTCCTACCAGGGCTACTTGATCAGATTCCTGCCGACGAGCGCATTGCCAGCGTCAGCGGCGATGGCGCTTACGACACGAGGGACTGCCACGAGGCCATCGCTTTGCGTGCCGCGCATGCCATCATCCCGACCCGCAAGAACGCCAAACCCTGGAAAACGAACCGCCGCGGTGCGGATGCACGTAACGACATTCTGTACACGACACGCAGGCTGGGCCGGGCGATCTGGAAGAAATGGAGCGGCTACCACCGGCGCAGTCTTGTCGAAACCAAAATGCGCTGCTTCAAACTGCTGGGCGAACGCGTCATGGCACGTGACTTCGACCGTCAGGTCGCCGAACTGCAGGTGCGAGCTGCTGTGCTGAACCGCTTTACTCGACTGGGCAGGCCGGTTACGGTCCCAGTGTTATAAAACCAACTACAAATAGCGTCAGCTCGGCCTTCGCTCAATTTGCTCAACAAAGCCGGCGAGCACCATAAGCGCGGTCGACACGCACGGAAGTGGGACGTTTTCGCGGACGACCTCGACCGGCACGTGGCACACAGATGGCGTCAAGCACCTGCCCGACGTTGGCCGCGTCGCTGCACTGTCCAGCAGTGACGAGGATGGACAACGGCAAGCCGTGCCCATCTACGCAAAGATGGATCTTGCTGGTGATTCCGCCGCGTGAACGCCCCAGCCACTCGTCGGTTACTGCCCCCATTTTTCTGCTGCTGGAAGCGTCTTTCGGGCTCCGCCAGCACTGCGTTGGGCTTTGATGTGCGTGGCATCAAGCGCAGCACCATCCCAGTCGACCAGCCCAGCCTCGTCGGCCGCAGCCTGCATGACCTTGAGAAGTCGCAGCCAGGTCCCATTCCTCGACCAACGGACAAATCGGTCATAGAAGGTCTGCCAGGGACCGTAGCGCGAGGGGATGTCGCGCCAAGGGGCATCCGTACGCAGGCGCCATAGGATGCCATTGATCACATGCCGATGCTCGACATAGACGTGACCATGACGTGGATTGGATGGCAGATAGGGCTCAAGCTGGCGCCACTGCTTTTCGGTAAGGTCGGTTCGGCTCATCGCCCTCCGACCATCCCATCTCAATTAAGTGCAGTCAGACAGACCCTAGTCGCATCACCCGCTGGGCAGGTCGTTTCCGCCGCAGCCGACGGTGGGCGCTGTGCGCCTGCGCGGTCAGGAGGCCTTCGGTGTCGGAAGCGACGTCGTCAGACGCGCCGTCGAGGCCGGCCTGCGCCCGGGGGCTGACGGCCGGTATCTACCTGTGGCTCACGCTCGAGGACCTGACCGTGCTCGACCTCGTCCTGGTCCCTGCGCTGCGCGAGCGCGGCTTGCTGCTGCCTGGCTGCGGGCGGGTGCTGTTCTGGCACCCTAGCGACGCCGGCGAACTCGACTACCTGCCGATCCGGCTTGTATAGCGCCCGCGCGCCGTCCGTGCGCGTCCCATGACACCGGGGACCGCGCGCCGCGCCGCGCCGGCCCGGTCGCCAGCCGGATGTTTATCCACCCCTTGTCAGGAAGCGCCCTGCGCGAAACTGAAGGCCTACCAACCAAGGAGCGAACCATGCGATCCGATATCCCAATCATTCCCGGCGGCGGCACCGACGCCGGCGCCAGCCCCGCACGAACACGGCCGGTTGCGGGCCCGGCCACGCGCCTGCCCAACATCAGGCCATGCACATGGACCTGGTGCTTCCTCGAAGCGGACGGCGTTGCCGCGCAGGGCGGAGTGACCGCCGTCGACCCACGCGACGCGGCGACCCGCGCGTGCACCAGCGACGCCGGCCGGGCGCTGGTAGGACGCCTTGGGATTCATCCGGACCGCCTGGCCGACATTCCCGCCAACGACGACCCAGCTTACCTGCTGGAAGGGACTGGCTGGGCGCTGCAGGTGCGGATCGCGCCCCAAGAGATCATGGCGCGTCTTGTTATCCTGGTTGAAGCAGCATGCGCGCGCCGCCAAGAGCCCGACCAGACTCCGGGCGGCATGCTGGACGGCGCAGTGATCGACTTGCTGCTGCCCGAAGAACGGGCGCAGCGCGACGCCCTGCTGCTGGCGCTGCCGGCCGACGGCGAGCTTCGCGAAGCGGCGCGCCAGCGGATCGCCGCATGGCTGGCCGCAGGCCGGGTCGACGGGACCGTCGCGCAGACCGGGCCTGCGAACCCGAGCGAAGATCCGACCGGTCCAACCGCCGAACCACGTCAGGGAGGCGCCGTGCACACCTAGCTTCCACGCCCTGCACAGAAGCACCCGAGCGAGCGGGTCGCGGTAGTCACTGCGGCCCCGGGCCCCACCGCCTCCAGCGCGCCGGCGGGATCGAAGGCCTTCCACCCGAACACAAGGGTATCCATTGCATCTATCCGCCGAGACCCGGCACCATCCCGCGCAGGTGCTGTTCCTGCGGCGGTCACATCCGCACCGATGCCGGTTTCGTCGACATGGGCAGTGCCCCGTACCGGCGGTACCTGTGCGCACCAGCAGCTTGCGAGTTGTGTGGATGTGCATTAATATACTTAGCCTACTAACAAAATTAGACCGGCCGAAAAACATGGTTGCATGCTTCAAGATAACGATCGCAGACACTGGCCAGCAGTTCGACTGCGGGCCGGACGATACCGTCTCTCGCGCCGCATTGCGCGCTGGCCTCGGGATGCCTTATGAATGCAATGTGGGAGCCTGCGGTTCGTGCAAGATCGAATTGCTCGACGGTGAAATCGTTTCGAACTGGCCGGAGGCGCCGGCGTTGACCGACCGCGACCGAGCCCGCCGACGGGTACTGGGTTGCCAGTCGCGGCCGGCGAGCGATTGCACCATCAAAGTCCGGCTAGGCAACCACTACGTCAGCAGGATCCGACCACAGCGTGTTGCGGCCGTCCTGACCAGCGTCCACGACGTAACCCACGACATCCGCGAATTCCGCTTCCAGCCCGAGTCGCCGCTTGCTTTCCTGCCTGGGCAGTATGCCTTGATTAATTGCGCGGGCTTTAACGGGCCGCGCGCCTATTCGATGTCGAATACCGCCCGCGACGACGGTAGCTTGCATTTCCAGATCAAAAGGGTGCACAACGGCGTGGGCACCACGATCCTGTTCGATCGGCTGGGTCCGGGCGATACCGTTACCCTGGATGGCCCATATGGGTTGGCCTACCTGCGTACCGAAAGCCCGCGTGACATCGTGTGCATTGCCGGTGGGTCAGGGTTAGCGCCAATGCTCTCCATCGCGCGAGGAGCTGCGGCCGATCCTGCTACGGCGGCGCGCAAGCTCCATTTTTTCTATGGGGGACGCTGCGCGACGGATATCTGCGGTGAAGAGTTGCTTTCCGCGCTGCCCGGTTTTGGCGCGCGCCTGTTCTTCCATCCGGTCGTCTCGATGCCCGAGTTAGACAGCAATGTGTCGTGGTCGGGCCGCGTTGGATTCGTGCACCAAGCGGTGCAGGAGGTGATGGGGCAAAGCCTAGCCGATCACGAAATCTATTTCGCCGGGCCGCCCGCGATGACGCAGGCGGTCCAGCAGTTGCTGTCGCAGAATGGGGTGCCGCGCGAGCAGGTACACTACGACGCGTTCTATTGAATGCCAACATATTGCTACAATGCTTGCCTTTCCGTGACCGGTGCAGCATTCGATCTTTTGTCACCGTCTCGAGCCGCACGCCGCAGGCGTTTTTAGTACCAGAACCAGAAGATGACCGCAAAAACAAAAGAACACCGTGTCCATGAAATTGCGGGTGCCATCCTGAAGCACTGGCACGAAGCCGTTCCCAATGACCGCCTGGCACACCTGATCAAGGATGCGACGCGGGCTTTCCTGCGCTCCTTGCAGATCCGGCTTGCGAAGGCCGGTGTCGCAATCGGTCACTGGACCTTCCTGCGTATACTTTGGGAGAAGGATGGGCTGACTCAGCGAGAGCTTAGCATCGCGGCCGGTGTAATGGAGCCAACTACACTGGTCGCGCTGCGCAGCATGGAGGACCTGGGTTACATTACGCGTGAGCACGCCGAGGGCAACAAGAAGAACCTCCACGTGTTCCTGACGCCGGAAGGCAAGCGCCTCAAGCGTAAGCTCATACCGCTGGCCGAGGAAGTCAATGCGCTGGCCGTCGAAGGGCTGAGCGACCAGGAAGTCGTCAACATGCGGCGTGGTCTGTTGTTGATGATCGAGAACCTTGCGCGCGCCGAAGCGGAAGAAAATCAGCAGCCAGCAGGCAGGGCCGCGTCGGCCAAAAAACCGCGCGGAAGCCGGCCGGCATAAGCCGGAGAACGAAGCGGGAGGCAGGCCGGCCTGTCCTCAGGTGTCACCGAGCTCGAACTGCGCGCGCGGGCGCAGCACGTACCCGGCCAGCCGCTGTTCAAACACATGTGCGACCCAGCCTGCGCTGCGGCCGAGCGTCCATAGCGCTGCGGCCGAGCGGTCTGGCAGCTCGAGTGCGGCAGTAAGACATACGAGCCCGACTTCAATGTTGGCGCGCATGCCCAGCTGCTGCTCGATTTCCTCCACCAGGCGGTAGATCAGTTCTGCCCGTCGGGGCTGCCGCGCGCGCGACTTCGCCAACTCGATCAGCCTTTGCGCGCGCGGGTCGCCGTTCGGGTAAAGCTGCAGGTCGAAACTCATCAGGCGCCCGCGCGAGCGCTCAACATCCTGCACCACCCGCTTGAGTTGCTGTACATTGTCGCAGCCGCGGACCAGGTCCTCGATCCGGTCGCAACCGGCGGCAAGTGCGGTGCCGGAGTGGGTCGCCAGTGCCGCCGCAATGCACGCCTGAAGGCTGGCGCCGCTCGATGCGGCGATGCGCGCGACGAAGGTAGCCGAGCCGAGCTCATGGTCTGCGCTGATGATAAGCGCCTTGTCGATTGCGCGCACCGTCTCTTCATCGACCGCCCCTCCGATCGCCTCCAGTGCATGCTGCGCGATCGACTTGCGGCCAGTTGGCGCGACGAAACGCCGCTGTGGGCCCAGTAGGCCGCAGCAGCCGGCCAGCACGAACAGGATCTGGTGGCCAAGGGTAATGCTGGCACCCCTGCGCATTTCCTCCATGACCGGTAGGTCCAGCGCCGAGGTAGTGATCGAGAACGCCTGCATGATTTTTGGCAGGCCATGCTCATCGGTTTCCAGGCTGGTCAACAAGCCGCCCACGTGTTCCGGAATCGGCTCGATCGGCCAAGTAAAACGCTCGTGCACCAGCACTCCGGTCCATAACAGTTCCACTACGTTTTCAAATCCGGCGGCCTGCTCGGCGAGCACCGTAGCCAGGTGGCCGCGGTAACGCGGCCCCTCGGGCGTAATAGCGGTAATGCGCGAGTTGATGACCGGCTGGCCCCATTGCAGTGCGCTAGCGGCCACTGCGGCATGCCCGTTGCGCGCCTGACTGCGGGCTTTGAGTGCTTCGATGTCCTCCCGCAAGTACATCCGCTCCTTGCGCCCCCTCTGGGCCGTCGCTCGGATGAGGCCGCGGCTGACATAGGTGTACAAGGTCGACGCCTTGATTTCCAGGATCGCTGCCGCCTCGCGCGACGATAGATAGTCTTCCTTCGCTTTGGCTGTATCGGAAGGTTGAACAGAAAATGAAAGCGGTTGCATAGATCGTTTTTTTGGTCCCGAAGCGATAGGTTGATTGCTTAATCGATATTGAACGGCGTCGATGAAGCATGCTAATGTGCGCGAACAATAAAGCACGCTTGCAGACTAAGCAAGTAAATAGATGAGGAGGCGCAATGCGGAAGACAGCGACGCAAAATCCGTGTCCCGAGGCCGGCTGCGCCCCACTTTCCTCTGCGTCCACTACAACTGGCGGCATAATACGTCGCCGCATCAAAGGACAAAAGCATGGAGAAAATTGCGTTCATCCCAGTCATTCCCATTGGCGAACTGCCGGAAGGTACCGTCCGCCGCTGCGTGATCAAAGAACAAGCCGTGGCGCTGTATAACGTGAACGGCCAGATCTACGCTACCGACGACAACTGCACCCACGGACTGGCTTCGTTGGCCGACGGCTACCTCGAAGGGGACGAGATCGAATGCCCGCTCCATCAAGGAGCATTCAATGTCCGGACTGGCGAAGCAGTGGGGCGGCCTTGCACGGTTGCGCTCAAGACTTATCCGGTCGAAATCGAGGATGGGCTGATTCAAGTAAACGTCGACTAATGAGAGGGGTGAGAAATGGGGGAGAGGACGATGAAAACCGGCAGTAGTCCGGCGCAGGATCTGGAGCAGGATCTCCAGCGGCTCCCGCAGGTCAGGGATCTTTACTACGGCGGACAATGGCATCGGCCCCGTGGCGGTTACACGCGCACGTTGAATCCCGCCACGCAGGCCGACCTGGGCGCGGTCGCCAATGCCAACTGTGCCGACGTCGACGCGGCAGTCGACGCGGCCCACGCTGCCTTCGGCACCTGGCGCCACACCAAGCCGGTGGAACGCGCGGCGCTGCTCCGGAAGCTGGCCGAGCGGATCCGCGCGGCCGCATCCGAGTTTGCCTATATCGATTCCCTCAATTGCGGCAATCCCGTCAGCGAACTGGAAAACGATGCCCGCATCGCTGCTGCCCAGATCGAGTATTACGCCGGGCTGGTGCACGAGCTCAAGGGCGAAACCCTGCCGATGGGAGCGGATTGCGTGAACTACTCGATGCGCGAACCGCTGGGCGTGGTGGCCCGGATTGTCGCCTATAACCATCCGTTGATGTTCCTGGCCGGTAAGCTGGCGCCCGTTGTGGCCGCTGGCAATACGGTCATCATGAAGCCGCCGGTCCAGGCGCCGCTGTCCTCATACCGGCTGGCCGAGATTGTCGGCGAGGTCATGCCCCCCGGCGTGATCAACATCCTCAGCGGCGACCGCGAGTGCGGCGAAGCGCTGGTCGCCCATCCGCTGGTACGCAAGGTAGCCCTGATTGGCGCCGTCCCGACCGGCGTGTCGATCCTGAAATCGGCTGCCGACAAGATCATGCCGGTTGCCCTCGAATTGGGGGGCAAGAACCCGCTGATCATCTACCCCGACGCCGACGTCGAGCGGGCCGCGCGCGGCGCGGTCAACGGCATGAACTTCGGCTGGGCCGGCCAGTCTTGCGGTTCGACTTCGCGCTGCTTCGTCCATGAGTCGGTGTACGAGGAAGTGGTGGCGCGGATTGCGGAAGCGGTGCCGCAGCGCTACCGCTGCGGCTTGCCGACCGATCCGGTAACCACCATGGGCTGCCTGATCTCCGAGGCGCATTACAAAAAGGTCGTCGATTACATCGCTTCGGCGCGGCGCGAGGGTGCCCGCCTGGTCGCCGGCGGCGGCCGTCCGGCCGACCCCCGGCTCGACCGCGGCTGGTTTATCGAAGCCACGGTGTTTGCCGATGTCACGCCGGAAATGCGCATCTTCCGTGAAGAAATTTTCGGGCCGGTGCTGGCGGTCATCCCGTGGCGCGATGAAGCGACCATGCTGGAACAGGTCAATGCGCTGGACTACGGCCTGACCGCGTCGATCTGGACCCGCGATCTCGTTGTTGCGCATCGCGCCGCGGCCAGGATCGAATCGGGCTATGTATGGATCAACCACACCAGTGCGCACTTCATCGGCGCCGAATTCGGCGGCTACAAGAAATCCGGCCTCGGCCGCGAGGAAGGGCGCGCTGGTCGACCGTATCACGGCGACGGCATCCAGGCCAACCCCGGCAGCACCGCGGTGCTGGAACTGGGCGGCAGGGGCTCAGCGCCGCCGGAGGACGGCAACATGGTGACCGAAGGGCCGATCCGCGGTTTCTACGAGTACTACCGCACCATCATGTACGGGGACCAGGACTGAAGGCTGCCTGCGCCGGAAGCGGCTGTTCCGGCGCAGCATTTTCCATGGACGTAGGTGTGACGCTGGCCGCTTGGCCAGCGGCGTCCCCGCACGCCGTTCGGACGCCATGTCCGCGGCTGAGGACAGGTCGTCGAGCCGCCGGATCGCGATGTGGCGCACCTGTGGTTTCCAGTTACAAAAATCACGTGTATCGAGCGTTAGCCGGTAGACACCGGTTGGCGCGGCATCTATACTTTTGCTTAGAGGACTAAGCTTTTATGATGCGGTAAAAATAATCCGGCCGCTGCATGCAGGAGCCAGGCAGCGGTTGAACAACTAGAGAGGTCTGCGGTGATAAGCAAAGAAGAGAACGAGCTGCTGTGTCGGGTAGAAGGCGATGCGCCCATGGGGCAACTGATGCGCCGCCACTGGCAGCCGGTATGCCTGATTGAAGAAGTGAGTGAGGCGGACGGCACGCCAGTCAAGGCGCGCATGTTTGGCCAGGACCTTGTAGTGTTCCGCGACACCCAGGGCCGGGTCGGCGTCATGGACGAATATTGCCCACACCGCGGCGCCTCACTGGTACTCGGGCGCAACGAGGACAACGGCCTGCGCTGCCTCTATCACGGCTGGAAGATGGACGTGGAAGGCAACGTCGTCGAGATGGCATCGGAGCCGGCCTCCAGCTGCATGGCCGCCAAAGTCAAGCATCGCGCCTATCCGGTCAGGGAATGGGGCGGCTGCGTCTGGGCCTACCTCGGTCCTGCCGAGACGATGCCCGAGTTCGCGCCGCCGGCCTGGGCGCCGACCGCCGAAGTCCGGGTCAGCATCGCCAAGGCCATCATTCCCTGCAACTGGGCGCAGATCCTGGAAGGCGCGATCGACTCGGCGCACAGTTCCAGCCTGCATTCATCCGACATGGTGCCCGCCCGCGTTCAGGGCGCCGAAGCCAACGACAAGGCCTGGCTGCGTCCTTCCACCGACAAGGCGCCACGGATGCAAGTGCAGCGCACCCCCTACGGCTTCCGCTATGCCGCGCTGCGGCGCCCGATCAGCAATGCGGCGACGCACGATTATGTGCGCTCGACGGTGTTCGTCGCACCGGCCACCGCGCTGATCCCGCCCAACAATCTGTACAACGTGGCCAACATCAACGTGCCGGTGGACGACACCAACACGGCGTTCTATTTCATCGCCTGGGGCCACCCGGCCAAGACCCCGGAGACCGAAACGTGGCGCAAGTTCCTGGGCCAGCGTCTGGGCGTCGACCTCGACCAGCACTACAAGCCACTGCGTAACGTCCACAATATGTTCTGGCAGGACCGACAAGCGATGAAAGCAGGGAACTTCACCGGGATCACCGGTTTCCCGAACCAGGATATTGCAATGTGGGTGACGATGAGCCCGATAGCGAACCGCAGTGCGGACCGCCTCGGCGCCAGCGACCTCGCCGTCGTCGAGTTCCGGCGCCAGATGATCGACGCGGTGCGCGCATTCCAGGACGGGCAGCCGGCGATCGGTTGCGCCGACAGCGCGGTCGGGCTCGGGGTCTGTGCCTACCAGGCGATCATCCCCAAGAGCGTCGACTGGCGCTCGTACGAAACGAGCTATGTGTGGGACGAGCCGCAGGCGGCAGCGCTGGATGGCAGCTACCAGACGAAGGCTTGAGCCGCGGATAACGATTCAGGAGACAAACTTGTCCAAGCTTCAACTTTCAATCGCGATGGGCGACTATGACCGCACCCGCGCGCTGCTCGACGGCAGCGTGCAGATCGACGGCGTCGATCCGGTCTGCATGACGCTCTCACCGGAAGAGATATTCTTCCGCGCTTTCCGCAATGCCGAGTTTGACATCAGCGAACTGTCCTTTTCCAGCTATCTGGTCAAGGCCTCGAAGGGCGAAAGCCCC
Source organism: Massilia sp. WG5 (assembly GCF_001412595.2). Lineage (NCBI taxonomy): Bacteria > Pseudomonadati > Pseudomonadota > Betaproteobacteria > Burkholderiales > Oxalobacteraceae > Massilia > Massilia sp. WG5. The sequence continues at coordinate 68,159 of NZ_CP012641.2, read as the reverse complement.
TATGTGGCGGTGCCGGTATTCCTGTCGCGTGCGTTCCGCCATACCTCGATCTATGTGCGCACCGACCGCATCCGCAAGCCGGAAGACCTGAAAGGCTGCCGCATTGGGGTGCCCGAATACCAACTGACCGCCAACGTGTGGGCACGCTCGATCCTGCAGGACGATTACGGCGTGCGGCCCGAGGATGTGACCTGGGTGCGCGGCGGCATCGACGAGCCGGGCCGTCCCGAAAAAATCAAGCTTGCGCTGCCACCCGACGTGCGGATGGAGAATGCGCCGGAAGGCGACACCATCTCTGCAATGCTCGACCGCGGCGATATCGACGCGTTCATCGCGCCGCGCCCCCCTGGCGGCGCGGCCGCCAATAATCCCAACGTCGGCTGGCTGTTTGCCGATCCGACCGCCACCGCCAAGGACTACTACAAGCGCACCGGGATTTTCCCGATCATGCACGTGGTCGGCATCCGCAACGAACTGGCGGCGCAGCATCCGTGGCTGCCGGGTGCCGTGCTCAAAGCGTTCGAACAGGCCAAGTCGGCCGCGCTCGCCAGGCTGGGCGACACATCGGCCACCAAGGTGACCCTGCCGTTCGTGGAAGAGCAGTTGAAGACGGCGCGCGAGTCGATGGGACAGGATTACTGGTCCTACGGTGTGGCCAACAACCGGCCGACCCTGGAAGCATTCGTGCGCCACCATCATTCGCAGGGACTGTCGGCGCGCCGGATGTCGGTCGACGAGATCTTCCACGCCGGCAGCTACGAGTCCTTCAAGATCTGATCGATGCACAGGCAATGATTTCCATAACAGACCTGCTCAGCTCGTTCCGCGGCGTCAACCTGGCCGGACTTGTCATCGTGGTCGGCGTCGCCGCCGCGTTCGTGGCGGGCGGCATCGTCAAGGGCATCCTCGGCGTGGGGCTGCCGCTGGTCATGGTGCCGGCCCTGTCGCTGGTGATGCCGGCCCCGCAGGCCATCAGCTTGCTGGCGATACCGGTGCTCGCGGCCAACCTGTGGCAGGCAATCGACAGCGGTGTCGCGATCGGCAGCCTGCGCCGCTTTTTCCCGCTGCTGGCGGCGCTGGTAGGAGCGACCCTGGTGACGGTCCCGCTGGCGCTGGCCATGCCCTCGGGCATGCTGACCTTGATGGTGGCGCTGGCGGTGTTGCTGGCGGCACTGTCGATGGCGTTCCGGCCGCAATTCGATATTCCAGCGCACCGTCAACGGCTGGCTGGCGTCGCCGTCGGGGCATTGGCGGGCGTGGTCGGTGGCGTTTCTTCGCTCACCGGACCGGTCGTGATCGCCTATCTGTCGGCGCTGAAACTCGAGCGCGAGGATTTCATCGGCTGCATCAGCGTGATTTACCTGTTCAGCGCCATCCCGCTGTACGCGTCGCTGGCGGCCCATGGCCGGCTGGGTGCGAGTGAACTGGCGGTGTCGCTGGTCGGCCTGCTCCCGATGGCGTGCGGACTGTTGATCGGCAAATGGTTGCGCGGTTTTTTCAGCGAGTTGTGGTTTCGGAGAACCATCCTTGCTTTCCTGGCTGTCAGCGCAGCGGCCTTGCTGTTGCAGGCGACTGAGCTGACCCATGCGCCGCCCAGCGCGAATTTCAAATTCTGGAATAAATGATGTTTGATCATAATGAGACACTCGAAGAGGCGCGCAAGCGCAATGTCCGCGACGCCCTGCTGGAAGACTTGGGACGCGGCGACTGGACCGCACAGCTGGTGCCGGCAGACCAGCTGATGACCGCGCAGGTGGTGGCCAAGCAAGCCGCGGTGGTGTGCGGCCAGCCCTGGTTCGAGGACTGCGTTCATGCGCTCGACCCGGGCGCCACGGTCGACTGGCTCTGTGCCGAGGGCGCCAGCGTCGCCGCCGGGACCACTCTGTGCCGGATCGGCGGCAATGCGCGCGCCATCCTCAGTGCCGAGCGCTCGGCACTGAACTTCCTGCAGATGCTGTCGGCGGTGGCGACCCGGGCCCGTGGCTACGCGGACGTGATCGCCGGGGTGTCGCCGAACCCGAACGGTTGCGTGGTGCTCGATACCCGCAAGACTTTGCCCGGATTGCGCCAGGCGCAGAAATATGCGGTGCGGACCGGCGGCGCCACCAACCACCGGATGGCGCTGTGGGACGGGATCCTGATCAAGGAAAATCATATCGCCGCAGCCGGCGGCATTGCCGCGGCGCTTGCCGCGGCGCGTGCGCTCGACGCCAGCGTCCCGCTCCAGATCGAGGTGGAAAGCCTGGACGAGCTGGAACAGGCCCTGGCCGCAGGCGCGACCAGCGTCCTGCTCGACGATTTCGAGCTGGAGGACATGCACCGCGCCTACGCCCTGAATGCCGGGCGCGCGTTGCTCGAAGTGTCCGGCGGGGTGAGCCTGGAGACGCTGCGCGCGATTGCCGCCACCGGCGTCGACCGCATATCGAGCGGCAAACTGACCAAGGATGTCAGCGCCATCGACCTGTCGCTACGGGTGCTCCAATGAGCCTGATCGATGCCCACAAAGCCGCTCCCCAAGCACCTATGGAAGGCCCGGCAACCCCTGATGGAATGACACCGCTGCGTATCGCGCACGTGCGCGACGTGGCGGAGGGTATCCGCAGCTTCGAGCTGGTCCACCCCGATGGCGCGCAGCTGCCGGTCTTTACGCCCGGTTCGCACATCAAGATCCGGGTGCCGAACGGCGCCATCCGCAAGTACTCGCTGTGCAACGACCCGGCCGAGCGCGGCCGCTACGTCATCGCCGTCAAGCGCGACGAGCGCGGGCAGGGCGGCTCGATCAGCCTGGTCGACGACGCCAGGGTCGGGGACACCTTGCTGGCCTCGGTGCCCGAGAACGCATTTCCGTTCGTGGAAACCGCCCCATCCTATATTTTCATCGCCGGCGGGATCGGCATCACGCCGATCTTGTCGATGATCGCCTCCATGGGCGAGCTGCCTGCCGCGCCCTGGAAACTGTACTATTTCACGCGCTCGCCCGAAACCACCGCGTTCCTGGAGGAACTGAACGCACCGGAACTGCGCGGACGTGTCCATGTGCACCACGACCATGGCGACCCAGCGGCGTCGTTCGACCTGTGGCCGGTGCTGGAACGGTCGAGCGGGGCCCATGTGTACTGCTGCGGCCCGCAGGGCCTGATGGACGCGGTGCGCGACATGTCCGGCCATTGGCCGCATTCGAACATTCACTTCGAAAGCTTCGCCGACGGCAGCCGGCCACGGCCCGACGACACGCCGTTCGTGGTGCAGCTGGCAAAATCCGGCCGCAGCCTCGAGGTACCGGTCGGCAAATCGATTCTCGATGTGCTACGCGAAAGTGGCTGCAACGTGGCGTCGTCATGCGAAAGCGGCACCTGCGGCTCGTGCCGCACCGGCTTGCTGGCGGGCGAAGCGGATCATCGCGACATGGTGTTGATGCCCGAGGAAATGGAGTCGCAGATCATGGTGTGCGTGTCGCGCGCCAGGTCGGCCGAACTGGTGCTGGACCTGTGATCATGGACCAACGTCGCCTCCGCCTCGGCGTGGTCGGCCTTGGCCGCGCCTTCACGCTGATGTTGCCAACCCTGGGCGCCGATCCCCGTATCCAGCTGGTCGCAGCCTGCGACCCGCGCATGGCGGCACGCGCGCAGTTTGCGAGCGACTTCTCGGCGCGGGTCTACGAAAGCGTGGAACAGCTTGCCGCCGACCCCTTGCTGGACGCGATCTACGTCGCCAGCCCGCATCAGTTTCATGCCGAGCACACCCGCATTGCCGCCTCGTATGGAAAACACGTACTGGTCGAAAAGCCCATGGCGCTGAGCATGGCCGAGTGCGACGACATGATCGAAACCTGCCGGGCCGCGGGCGTGCACCTGGTCGTCGGCCATTGCCACAGTTTCGACTCGCCCTATCTGGCGGCGCGGTCGATCATCGGCAGCGGCGAACTCGGCAAAGTCAAGATGATCCAGGCGCTCAATTACACTGACTTCCTGTACCGTCCGCGCCGCCCCGAAGAGCTCGACACCGATGCCGGCGGCGGCGTCGTCTTCAGCCAGGCGGCGCACCAGGTGGACGTGGTGCGTCTGCTGGCGGGCAGCCGGGCGACGCATGTGCGCGCCACCTTGGGTGCCTGGGATCCGGCGCGGCCCACCGAGGGGGCATACGCAGCGATGTTGTGGTTCGAGGACGGTGTGTTCGCCTCGCTGGTCTACAGCGGATTCGGGCATTTCGATTCGGACGAATGGTGCGGCTGGACGGGAGAAATGGGCGCGCCGAAGGACGCCGACGAGTATGGCGGCGCGCGCCGTCGCCTTGCCGCCATCGCGTCACCGGTGGAAGAGGCCCGCCTCAAGGCAGCCGCTACCTATGGCGGCCCGGCCTATCGGGCGCCGCCCGGGCGAGGCGCGAGCGCCGCGCCGGGCCACCACCAGCATTTCGGACCGATCGTCGTCGCATGCGAGCGCGCAGATGTCCGGCCGATGCCCGACGCCGTGGTGGTGTACGGCGATGCCGTGCGCGAGCGGCGCGCGCTGGCGCCGCCGGCCGTACCGCGCTTTGAAGTCATCGATGAGCTGTATGCGGCGGTCGTGCACGGAGCGGCGCCGCTTCACGACGGACCGTGGGCCAAGGCCACGCTCGAAATCTGCCTGGCGCTGCTGGAATCGGGCCGCAAGCAGTGCGACGTGAAGCTGGAGCATCAGGTGGGTGGGCCGAGCGACAAAGGGCTGACGACCAGCAGGCGGAAATGAAGCGTCTGAAGGCCAAGCTGAAACGCGTTACCGAGGAGCGCGATATCTTAAAAAAGGCCGCGGCAGGTTCAACCGGTCAACGCAACGGCTCGGCAATTTTATCGATCGACGCCATATAAGCAAGAGTTTTCCTGGGGCGCGTATTCAGCTTGTGCGCGATGGAGTTGAGGTCACTCTGCGACTACTCCGCCAAGTTCGTGCCGTCCGGGAAGTACTGGCGTAGTAATCGATTGGTGTTTTCGTTGGTGCCACGCTGCCACGGGCTACGCGGATCGCAAAAATACATCTGGACTGCGGTAGCTGCCGTAAACCGCTTATGTTGTGCCAGTTCAGTGCCCCGATCCCATGTGAGTGTCTTCATTTTGCCAGCCTGTAGAGCATTCACTTCTCGGACAAGTGCCCTGACTACGTTGTCGGTGTCCTTCCCTTCGAGCTTTACAAGCATCAGGTAACGGGATCGACGCTCGACCAAGGTAGCGATATGGGTGTTTTTTGCGCCGGAGAGTAAGTCGCCTTCCCAATGACCCGGTATGCGGCGATCCTCCACTTGAGCCGGCCGTTCGTGGATTGAAACAGCGTCAATGATCCGGCCTCGCGGCTGTCCATCGGTAGTCGACGTTTTCCCGCGACGCATCATGCGACGGCTGCGCAGTCGTGAAATCAGCTCTCGTTTCAGTACGCCACGCGCTTGTACAAACAGGCACCGGTAAATCGTTTCATGTGATACCTGCATATTTGGCTGGCCTTTATGGTACTTAGCAAGCCATCCGGAAATCTGTTGCGGCGACCAGTCTTCTGCTAGCCGCTCCGCCACGAGAGCATTAAGCGGTTTGTTGAGAGCCAACTTACACTGTTTAGGCCGACGCGATCGCTCTACGGCAAAAAGCTCGGCTGTCGCCGCACGATAGCGCTTTGCGCCGCCGTTCCGGCTGACCTCACGGCAGATTGTCGACGGCGAACGGCCAAGGCGGGAAGCAATAGCGCGAAGACTGCACCCGGCTGCCAAACTACGCGATATCTCTTCGCGCTCTAACACCGTCAATGCATCCGGACGGCGGCGTCGTTCACGGGGCGCGATGCCGCCAGAGGCCGCAAGTACGCCGTGAATCGACCCGGCATGTTTTCCTAGTGCCCGCCCGATTTCAGATAAGGACTGGCCGTCCTTCCATCGAATCCACAACTCTTTTTTCTGCTGAACAGACAGTCCTGGTCTTCCAGTTCTTGGCATTACATCTCCATAAAAACGCCATTAAATCAGAACTGTTGCGCTGACCAGTTGAACTCACCGCTGCGTACCTTAATAAGATGTACGGGTAATGTACGCCTTCATTTGAGATGCTCGCAAAGAGCATTCGATCCGAGGGCTTTGCAAGATAATGGCTATACATGGCTTTAATGGAATGGACGCATCCTTCCTGACACGGCATTGATATGCCAAAGTGGATGTGTAGAGGTATCCACAACCGGAAAGGAGCGTCCAAAATGAAGCTGAGTGCATGCGGCATTGATCTGGCAAAGGCAGTGTTCCAAGTACATGGTGTCGATCTTCACGGTAAGCCCTGCCTGCGCAGACAACTCAGGCGCACTGAGATGCTGACGTTTTTTGTGAAGCTCGAGCCGTGCCTCATTGGTATGGAAGCTTGCGGCAGCGCCCACTACTGGGCGCGCAAGCTGAGCGAAATGGGACACACCGTCAAGCTGATGGCTCCGCAGTTCGTCAAGCCCTATGTAAAGACAAACAAAAACGATGCGGCCGACGCTGAAGCCATCTGTGAGGCAGTTACTCGGCCCAATATGCGTTTCGTGGCGATCAAGACAGAACAGCAGCAGGCGTTGCTGGCAATCCACCGCGCACGACAAGGCTTCGTTAAGGCGAGAACTGCCCAGGCCAACCAGATTCGGGGCCTGCTGGCCGAATTCGGGATCGTTATCCCGAAGGGACTGTGCAATCTCGGCCCTCGGTTGGGATTGCTCTCTGATGAGTCTACCGGACAGTTACCCGGCAGCTTCTGCACTTTGCTGCAGCGGCTTGCCGAGAATCTAAAGCAGTTGGACCTGCAGGTTCGTGAGCTGGAAAAAGAGATCGGGCTCTGGCACGCGCACAATCAAACCAGCCGCCGACTGGCCGAGATTCCAGGAATTGGACCGATTACCGCAACTGCACTAGTGGCTTCAATTGGCGATGCACGCTGCTTCAAGAATGGTCGACAGTTGGCTGCCTGGATGGGCCTGGTGCCCAGGCAGCACTCGAGCGGAGGCAAGCAGGTCTTACTCGGTATCAGCAAGCGGGGCGACGGCTACCTACGCGCGCTGCTGATTCATGGGGCACGTGCCGTGCTCCGACATGCCGAGCACAAGGTGGAGACTGCCACAAGTTGGCTCGGGCACTTGCTGTCGCGACGAAACAAGAATGTCGCCACTGTCGCGTTGGCCAACAAGAACGCGCGTCGGGTATGGGCACTTCTCATGTATGACGAAAGGCGGTTCCGTGCCGATTACGTCCCTACTGCCGCAGGCACGTAATCGACACGGCCAGGTTACTTCTCAACCGATTTCAAGGAGGATTGGCAAGGATCCTTCCACCGATTGCTCAGGCGATTGAAGATGTGATGGCAAGACAGGTCAGACCGGGACCGGCAAACCCTGCACGCAACAAGGAGCGTTAAGCTCGTGGCTTTGATCAGGAGCTGGTCAGCAAATTCCATCAGGGACAGAGGCACCGTCTCAAACAAAGTCCGGATGTATGGCTGCAATCTACCTCATTGCACATCACAGAATCGAAAACCTGGCAAACCAGGATGCGTCCATGTATGTTGCGTAAATCAGGCTCGGCCAGCGTAGAAGGCGTAGGTCTGGTAGCCTGAGCAGGATGAAACCAGCTCCACAGAAGTACCGCACGACCAACTGGAAGACGTACAACGAAGCGTTGAAGTCACGCGGTTCGCTGCTCATCTGGCTCGATCCGGCGATGACTTGGCACAGCCAGCCGAGCGGCAAGCGCGGGCGCAGCCAGACGTTCAGCGACGAGGCGATCCAGTTCTGCCTGAGCATCAAGTGCCTGTTCAATTTACCACTACGCCAGGCCATGGGGATGACGCAAAGCCTGCTGCACCTGGCTGGGCTCGACTGGCCGGCGCCGGACTACAGCACGGTGAGCCGTCGGCAAAAGACGCTGCAGGTTGCCATTGGCGCCGTGCCGACCACGACAGGCTTGCATCTGCTGGTGGACAGCACGGGTATCAAGATGCTGGGCGAAGGCGAATGGAAGACGAAGAAGCATGGTGCAGAGTACCGCCGCCAGTAGCGCAAGGTGCATCTCGGGATCGACGCGTCCACGCTCGAGATCCGGGCCATGGAGGTCACCGACAACAGTGTCGGCGACGCACCTGTCCTGCCAGCGCTGCTGGGCCAGATTCCTGCTGACGAGAAGATTGCCAGCGTCAGCGGCGACGGCGCTTACGATACGAAGGACTGTCATGAAGCCATCGCGTTGCGCGCCGCGCATGCCATTATCCCGACCCGTAAGAACGCCAAGCCCTGGAAGGCAAACCGCTGCGGTGCCGATGCACGTAACGACATCCTGCGGACGACAAAAAGGCTGGGACGGGCAATATGGAAGAGATGGAGCGGCTACCACCGGCGCAGCCTTGTTGAAACCAAGATGCGCTGCTTCAAGCTGCTGGGCGAGCGTGTCATAGCGCGCGACTTTGACCGTCAGGTTGCCGAGTTACAAGTGCGGGCTGCCGTGCTGAACCGGTTCACTCGGCTGGGTACTCCGATTACGGTCCCAGTGTTATAAAACGAACTACAAATGGCGTTAGCTCGGCCTTCGCTCGATTTACGCAACATTAAAGCCTCTTCATTCCTTTCGAACAGATCAGCGCCAACGCGTCACACCGTCATCTTGCACAATAAGCCTGATGAATTCACGACACCGCACCGAGGAATTTTCCGTCTTTTGCACTGCGCATCTGATCCGGCCGGTAGGCGATTACAATGGCCAGAGGGACATTATGAAGAAAAATTCTGGCAGCCGCGCTTTCCGCCAACTCAGCCTGTCCAGATTTGCCGATGCCCGAGCGTGATGTGTGTATCGCTTGAACCCTTGCAGAACGAAAAGCCCGGTTGGTCTTAGTGATGAGTATTGAAAAGAAGAAGCTCTCCCTTTCCTGGCGCGACGTAAAAGCGAAGCTGGCTGACTATGACCGCGGCGGCTTGATCGAGCTGGTACATGGCCTGTACACGGCCAGCAAGGACAATCAGACTTTCCTGCACACTCGCTTGGCGCTTGGCGACCATATGTTGAAATCGTACAAGGCTACTATTGATCGTTGGCTGTGGCCGGATATGTCCAAGAACCAGGACACTTCGGTCGCCAAAGCCAAGAAGGCAATTGCGGACTACAAGAAGGCGGTTGGTCAACCTGACGGGCTTGCGGAACTGATCGTTTTCTACTGCGAGAGGGGGGCCGGGTTCGGCAACGATGTTGGTCTGCAGGACGATGGATATTTTGATGCGCTCGTGCGAATGTTCGGGCAGGCATTGAAAACCATTGTCGCCTTGCCTGACGCGGCGCGATTATCTCTTTTGGAGCGCCTGAAAGAGGTTCGACGCATCAGCCATAACTTCGGTTACGGCGTCGGCGACGAGATGGACGAATTGCTGTCTGAGCACGGGTTCGATGACTGACCAGTCTGCCATTGCGGCCCTTCAGGCCGAAAACGCCCGTCTGATCGCGCTGCTCGAAGCCCACGACATAGAATGGCGGCCACCTCAACCGGCCGTTCGTGTAGCGCGGGAGCCGGAATCGTCACGGTTTTCCACCGCTGAGAAGGTGATGCTATTCAGGCGCCTGTTTCGCGGGCGCACGGACGTCTTCCCGATCCGCTGGGAAGGTAAAACTACGGGCAAGTCAGGCTACGCTCCCGCTTGCGCCAACGAGTGGCGCGCCGGAATCTGCGAGAAGCCGCGCATCAAATGTGGAGATTGCACCAACCGCCTGTTGATCCCGCTGTCCGATGCGGTGATCTATGACCATTTAGCCGGCAAGCACACAGTCGGGGTGTATCCGCTGCTAGAGGATGACACCTGCTATTTCCTGGCGGCCGACTTTGACGAAGCCGATTGGCGCGACGATGCCCGGGCTTTCATGCAATCGTGTAAAGAGCTCGGTGTTCCCGCTGCGCTGGAAATTTCGCGATCCGGCAACGGGGCGCACGCTTGGGTTTTCTTTGCCAGCCGCGTTTCCGCCCGTGATGCCCGACGCTTGGGCACTGCCATCATCAGCCATACCTGCTCTCGGACCCGGCAACTGAAGCTTGCATCCTATGACCGCCTGTTTCCGAACCAGGACACGATGCCCAAAGGTGGCTTCGGCAATCTGATCGCCTTGCCGCTACAGAAGTTGCCGCGGGAAAGGGGCTACAGCATATTCGTCGATGTCGAACTCCACCCGCACCCGGATCAATGGGCGTTCCTGGCGTCGATCCAGCCGATGGCTGCTCATGACATAGACGCGACAATCCTCAGGGCCACGGACGGCGTACATCCGCTGGACGTTACCTTTATCGACGATGAAGACATGGTCATGCCGTGGAAGCGAGAGAATACGTCGACCAAGCTGCTGACCGGGCCCATGCCCGGATCGCTAACGGTGACGCTGGCCAACCTCATTTACTTCGAAAAGGCGCAATTGCCGCAGACGCTGGCGAACCGGCTGATCCGTCTGGCCGCTTTTCAGAACCCCGAGTTTTACAAGGCACAGGCCATGCGCATGTCGGTGTGGGACAAGCCTCGCGTCATCGGCAACGCTGAGAACTACCCGCAGCATATTGCCCTGCCTCGTGGCTGCCTCGATGCCGCGCTGGAGCTGTTGCGCGACAATGGCATCACCTGCGACCTGCGCGACGAACGCTTTGGCGGTGAGCCGATTGATATCTCGTTCCTCGGTACCTTGCGGCTGGATCAGGAGGCAGCCGTGTCGCGGCTGCTTTACCACGACACCGGCGTCCTATGTGCCCCAACGGCCTTTGGCAAGACGGTTACTGCCGCCGCGATGATCGCCCGCCGAGGAGTAAATACGCTCGTGCTGGTACATCGGACCGAGTTGCTCAAGCAGTGGCAGGAACGCCTGCAGGCCTTTCTGGGCGCGGTCAACGGCGTGGTTGGCACCATCGGTGGCGGCAAGTCCAAATCCACCGGGAAGATCGATATCGCAGTGATGCAGTCGGTATCCCGGCAAGGCGAGGTGAATCCGCTGGTCGAGAACTACGGTCACGTGATCGTGGACGAGTGCCACCACGTCGGCGCCGTATCCTTCGACGCCATCCTGAAGCGGACCAAGGCGAAATATGTGCTGGGCCTGACGGCGACGCCGATTCGGCGCGATGGTCAGCAGCCAATCATCTTCATGCAGTGCGGGCCGATCCGACACACTGCAGCCCAACCGCCCGGCGCGCCCCACGATCTGAAGGTGCTGCCTCGATCACACGTCACGCGGATCGAACTGCCGACCGATACAGGCATCCAGGACGTGTTCCGGCATCTCGCCAACGATCCAGCCCGGACCGAGGCCATCGTGGCTGAAGTCAAAGATGCGTACGAGCAGGGCCGCAAAGTGCTTGTGCTGACTGAACGGACGGAGCACCTCGAAGCAATTGCAGCTGCCCTCGCTAATCCATTGACCGCGCTATTCATGCTACACGGCCGAATGTCGAAGAAGCAGCGTGCTGCACTCATCGCTGAACTGGACGCGTTGCCGCCCGACGCGCCTCGCATCTTGTTGGCGACCGGAAAACTCGTAGGTGAAGGCTTCGATCACCCACCGCTTGATACGCTGGTGCTGGCAATGCCAGTCTCCTGGAAGGGCACGCTGCAGCAGTATGCCGGACGTCTGCACCGGGAGCATGCAAGCAAGACTGACATTCAAATCGTCGATTTCGTGGACACCGGCCACCCAGCGCTATTACGAATGTGGGACAAGCGTCAGCGTGGCTATCGGGCGATGGGATACCGACTGGGTTCGATGGAGCTGAACGATGACCTGCATGGCTGATGGAGCATCAAGGTAAGCTGCACGCTGACCGAGGCTGTGCTTCATGAACGCAACGGGCCTAATAGCGCTAGTGCGGGATCGCAACACCAATTGCACGCTACGGCGTCGAATCGCGCGAATGGCTCCAGCGATGCTATCTGGCACGTTCTCTGCGATCATCGGCAGCCGAAGCATGCCTTACAGGTACAGTAAAAGATTCACTTTTACTTGGCCTTATTGCGTAAATCGGGCCCGACCAGCGAAGAACGCGTAGGTCTGTAGCCTGAGCCGGATGAAACGAACTCCACAGAAGTACCGCACGACCAACTGGAAGACGTACAACCAAGCGTTGAAGACACGCGGTTCGCTGCTCATCCAGCTTGACCCGACGATGAGCTGGCATGGGCAACCGAGTGGCAAGCGCGGACGTAGCCAGACGATATAAGGACGATGCCTTTGCAGTATCGCAAAGGCAACAGTGTTGCTATGATGTCGGCACGATTGACTTGTGTGAACTACAGATTACAATGAGTACCGTAATACCGCGCAAAGTAAAGAAAACAGACGACTTCAAAACTTGGCTTAAAGAACTGAGGGATGACGTCGGCAAGGCGGCGATTAACGATCGCATCGAGCGTCTGGAGCGCGGCAATTTGGGCGACTGTCACCCAGTCGAAGGCGCACCGGGTCTGTACGAACTGCGGGTCGACCATGGCCCAGGCTATCGCGTCTATTTCATCAACGTCGGCACTACGATCGTCCTGCTGCTTTGCGGTGGCGACAAGAGCACGCAGACAGCTGATATCAAGAAGGCAAAGAAAATGCTGGATGATATCAAGAAGCAAAACGCTGCCGCTAAGAAGAAGCGGGAAGAGGACGAGAAGAAGGCGGCAAAGGCGGCCGAGAAGGCTCGTCAGTCAAATAAATCGAAGAGGAAGTAAGCCATGAATGCGAACAACGTTACCCTGACCGAACTGGAAAGCGTCCCAGGCCTGGACGATCTGGAAGGTGTCGAAGGCATCAGCGACTTCGACTCGGCCGAGTTCCTAAACACCAAAGAGTCAATCGCTGCATACCTGAGCTTTGCTGCACAGTCGGGCGACCCTGAGCATTTCAAGGCCGCACTGAAGACCGCCGCCCGTGCAGAGAAGATGGCGAATATTGCAGCAGAGGCCGGCATTACCCGCGAGGGCGCGTACAAGTCCCTCAAGCCGGGTACGAAGACGCAGATGGCTACCATCATGGGCATACTCGATGCCCTCGGCATGGCGCTTGCTGTCATCCCAAAGGAAGCGGCTCGTGATAACAGCTACGCCCTGGCAGCGTAAGTTGACCAAGTAGTTGATCGTGTAGCGGAAGGCTCCGCGATCACCGTGCGGTACGATTAGGTCTACGCGGACCTCGCTCTCCGGGTTCTGTCGCGTTGGCTGAGCAGTTGCCGTGATCGGGTAGACTGCGGCACCCGAAGATATTGTCAAGTTGCCGGAGTCCTCCGCCGCTCCCTAAAATGGGGGATGGCAAACACTCGACTTTACCGCGGCTTCCGCTACCCTCGTGAGATCATCAGTCATGTAGTGTGGCTCTACTTCCGGTTCTCGCTGAGCTTTCGCGGCCGCAACATGGCCTTGTTTCGAGCGAAGGCCATGCTTGACGAGGTGATCGCTGGTTTGCCACCACGGTCCTGCCACCAATTCCAGCCCGTCAGGTACGCTTCATGCATGAGCACACGCATTCATCCCCAAGCCCGCACCACGCCAAAGATTCGACAGGAAATCAACGACTCTGGATTATCCGATCGTGAAGCGGCCAAGGTCTTCAACATCTCTCGGGCTACAGCCGCGAAACGGCTAAAACGCGATGACGTTCAAGACCGTTCGCATCGCGCTCACACGCTGCATACAACGCTGAGCGCCCCCAGGAAGCGGTGGTCCTCTCGTTGCGCCAGTCGCTGTACTTGCCGCTCGACGACCTGCTTTATGTTACTGATGCGTCGCGTGCGGGCCTGGCGCGCTTGCTCAAACGCGAAGGCATGTCTCGCCTGGAGGACGTCATTCCCAAGGCCGAAGGCGAAACCATATCGCCAAAGAAGACATTCAAGGACTACGAGCCAGGCTTTGTTCACATTGACATCAAATACTTGCCGCAGATGCCCGACGAGACTTCGCGGCGCTATCTCTTCTTGGCCATCGTCCGCGCTACCCGCTGGGTGTTCATGCACATTTACAGCGACATGACCGACAAGAGCAGTGTCAACTTCCTGCGTCGTCTGAAGCTGGCTTCACCCATCAAAATCGCCAAAATTTTGACCGTCAACGGCTCGCAGTTCACCGACCGCTTTGCCATGAAGGACAAGAAGCCGAGCGGCGAGCACGCGTTCGACAAAGCCTGCACAAGCATGGCTATCGAGCATCGACTGGCGCCGCCACGTCACCCGCAATCCAATGGCATGGTAGAGCGATTCAACGGCCGCATCAACGAGCTATTGCAGCAAACCCGATTCGACAGCAGGGCCGACCTGGAGACGACTTTGCTCAACTACCTCAAGCTATACAACCACCACATTCCTCAACGTGCCATCGGTATCAAAACACCGATCCAGGCGCTCAAGGAATGGCAGCGCAATAAACCTGACCTTTTCGTTAAGCGCGTTTATGACCACGCGAGACTTGACACCTAGGAACCAGAATAAAGAGCGGTTCTGACAACGTAACGACGCATCGCAAGATGCGGGATGCAAATCGTGAGTGAGGGGGAAAGCGACCATCTTCTCCAATTGGTGTATCTCTGGCTCAATAGAAGCAGGGGCACTCCGTACTTACGCCCCTCCTTCGCTATCCGTTGGATGGAAAGCTGACCTGCCGCGAAGAACTCATCCCGCTGAGTAGCCGTATCGTACCCGGTCTGGCACCCGGTTCGCGGCCGCAATGACTTGCTGACCTGCCTTGAGCACCTGAGCGCTGGCGCCGGCAACGCCAGCTTGATGACGCCCCAATTGCGTCAAACCTTGTGCGACCATGCTGCGGGAAAGAAATAGATCGAACTTACAATAAGCGAGGGCGCTGAAAGGAGTGATAGAATCGAAGTGGAAGTCGATACCCTTTTGCTCAGCCCTTTTACTATTTTTCCGACATTTCCTTTTCAAGCTGCTTGTGCAATTCGGCCCAGCGTTCCCCTGAACGCTTCCAAGAATCGAGATAGTTCTCGGGACAAATGTCGTTATAAGGTGGGCGCACGGGGCCGGCGTTCATCCAGCCGCCGGCATCGATCCGTCGCTTTTCGAGAGCAACGTTGTAAATTGAGAAGGTTTTGAAGCTATCTTCGGGGAAGGGCGCAGCCGTCTTCACAAGCCGGCCCTGAAATGCGTGCGCATCCCCCCAGTCTTTGGTTCGCCGGGCTTCGATGACCTTGTCCCGAAGCGTAGTTGAAACCAATGGACCGCATACCGTACCGCTGGACCAGAAGCCATCAACGAAGTCATCCAAACGTGCCGCAGCATAGTATTGGTAGTCGAGCGGCAACAGCTTCATGCGGTGCTTGGTGAGATGCAGATCCTGAAGCAGGAACTCGATACCGATATATTTAGCCGCAACGACTTGCCGGATCTCTGACACGCGCGCCCAGAACGCCCGGGGGAAATCAAATTTGAACGCCTCGGTATTCGCGTAGATGGCGATATTCATCTCCGGAACAGCTGTGGCGACATCCTTGTAGTACTGAACAGCCATATCAACGCAGGGATTGCACCACATAGGGATGCCCAGCATTGTTCCGTCGGCCCCAATGGAGTGGGCGTACCTGGTCTGCTCGATCGTATCGCGGGTATTGAGCGTTGTAGTACCAACGAACACGGGAACCCTGCCCCTGGCGGTCTCGACGATGGTTTGCATGAAGACCTTCTTTTCCTCCCAGGTCAACGATTCGCACTCGCCCAAAGTCCCCATGCTCAGAATCCCGTTGGCGCCAGCCGCGATAAGTCCTTCGACAGCGCGGGCCGTCTCATCCAGATCAACGGTGTCAGTAGCACGCCAGTCGCTCGCTCCGGGTTTGGCTGGTGTGGGAAGAATCGACCAAACGCCGTGAATGTCTGATGGATTCAACAATCTTGACTTACTCATTATTTATCCTCTAGTGTTTTGAATCATTGGTTTTAATAAAAAATGTGCAAGCGCAGGTAGAAGCACCAACGCGCCGAGCATGTTGCCGACGAACATGAATGCAAGCAAAAGCCCCATGTCAGCCTGAAACTTGATGGGACTAAGCACCCAGGTGGCAACGCACAAGGCGAGCGTAACGCCCGTCAGGAGCACGACCTTTCCCGTGAAGAGCAACGATTGGTAATACGCTTGGGAAAGGCTCTCTCCGGCCTTCAATCGCGCCAACAAAATACTCATGACGTAGAGCGCGTAGTCCACCCCAATGCCCACCCCCAATGCAATCACGGGCAAGGTAGCGACTTTCACCCCGATGTTCAGCGCGACCATCAATGCCTCACACAGCACCGATGTCAGAATCAACGGCAGTACGGCACAGAGCACCGCGCGCCAAGAGCGGAAGGTGATAGCACACAACAAGATCACTGCACCGTACACCCAGAACATCATCTCGCGGTTCGCCTCCCTGACAACGATGTTCGTCGCCGCATCAATGCCTGAGTTGCCGGCGGCGAGAAGAAACTGCACTTGCTCGGTGTTGTTTTCCCTGGCAAAGTCAGCCACCTCGTCAACGAGGCTGGTTAGCGTGTCGGCCTTGTGGTCCTTCAGGTATGCCGCCAGCGTCGACAGACTGCAGGTGTCGTTGTAAAGACCGCGGGGCGCGCCGGCGGTGATGGTGTTCAGCATTGACTGGCTTTTGATCACCTCGTACCACTTGCTGCTGCCCTCATTGAGCCCCACCAGCACGCGCCGGCTCAACAGTGCCAGCGAGTTCGTGTCCTCTACACCCGGCAGTGCGCGGATTCTCCATTCCAGCGCGTCTATCCGCATCAAGGTGTCCTCGCCACTGCACTGGCCCTCTGGTGTCTTGACCATCACGATGAAGGCATCGCTGCTGGCGCCATAGTGCGCAGTCATGAAGGTGTTGTCGCGGTTATAGCGGCTGTCGGCACGCAACTCGGGGGCACCGGGCTGCAGGTCGCCGACCTTCAAGCGTTGCGCAACCACGAGCCCTCCGGTGCCGAGGAGCAATGAGACCGCAACGACGCCTGCCGCCCAGCGGCGCTGGGTGAACAAGTCCAACAGTCTCCACAACGGGTGACGTTCCCCGCCCTGCCTGTTCGTCAACTCTTCCTTCAGGCTGCGTTGGGCGGCCACGGGACTGACGCCCACATAACTCAGCAAGATCGGCAACAGTATCAGGTTGGTGAAGACCAATACCGCAACGCCAAGACTGGCAATGAAGGCCAGGTCGCGGATCGCCTCAATATCGATCACCATCAAGACGCCGAACCCAACTGCATCGCACAGCAGCGCAGTCAATCCTGCAAGAAAAAGGCGTCTAAAAGTGTAGCGTGCAGCAACCAGGCTGTTCGCACCACGTCCGATGTCCTGCATGATGCCGTTCATTTTTTGCGCACCATGACTCATGCCGATCGCAAACACAAGGAAGGGAACCAGCACGGAGTATGGGTCCAGCTCGTAGCCCAGCAAGGGCATCAATCCCAGTTGCCACAGCACAGCGACTAACGAACAAGCAACGACCAGCACCGCACTGCGCACGCAACGCGTGTTGACATAAAGCGTCGCCGTCGTGATGATCACGGCAGCGGCGAAGAATCCCAGCATCTGCCAGATGCCCGCAATCAGGTCACCCATGACCTTAGCGAAACCAGTGATGTGAATACTGACCCCGTTACTCTGATACTTGACCCTGAGCCGCTCCAGTGCGTCAGAAACATCAGCGTAGTCCAGCGGAACACCATTCGCATTTTTTGATAACAAGGGCAGATAGACTATGGAAGAACGTTGATCCAATGCGACCAGCTGGCCAATCTCATTGCTGCGCTCGACGTTCAACCGCAAGGTAGCGAGGCTTTCAGGCGAGCCGTCGTAGCCGTCCTGGATCACCGGACCACCATCCATGCCGTCCTCGGTGACCCCGACCCAT
This sequence comes from Massilia sp. WG5, assembly GCF_001412595.2. Taxonomy (NCBI): domain Bacteria; kingdom Pseudomonadati; phylum Pseudomonadota; class Betaproteobacteria; order Burkholderiales; family Oxalobacteraceae; genus Massilia; species Massilia sp. WG5. The sequence continues at coordinate 50,297 of NZ_CP012641.2, read as the reverse complement.
CGCGTATTCGGCGTCCACAGCGACTTCATATTGCGCCTGTCAACCCCAGGGAGCAAAAAGGCCTCGTCGCTTAACTGCTGAAGTACCCTCAGGTAGTGTGGGTCATAGATGGACTCACCGGTTGTGGCGACGGCGATACGAACGGCGTTGCCGAGGCCTCCCAGCTCTTGACGATGAGCGAGAAAGTTCGCGATATACGGATGGCTCTTGGGAATGATCTTCTCAAAGTTCGCGTTGACACGCACGTTGCTGGCACTCCAGGCAAACAAGACCGTAAGCAACGCACAGACGATGAGGATCCACTGGCGGTGATTGAAAAGCGCCCGCTCGACGGCTGAACCAGACCGTGGATCGAATTCGTTCGAAGACGTGCGCTCATCCTTTGAGACTGCTGGGCTAACCATTGACATGAGGATCACTTAGGAAAAGGAAGTTCACGAACGCCACGCAAGCTACTGGCAAGCAGGCGTCTGCCATCAACTTGGACAACGGCAGTCAATGGTGGGCCTTGCGGCAATACAACTGGCACCCATCTAACTCCTGAATCCCGACTGATCAATGCCTGTCCGGCCTGGTTCAGCGCGAGCACACTGTTGTCTTGCATCAGCGAGAGGTGGCTAATCGTGACGGGAATAGGCACCTCGCACTGGGTGAACCCGGCAGGGCCATAGGTATAAACGTTTCCCTTTAGCCCAGCCAGCATCAACTTGCCATTTGGCAAAGCAATTGCGGAGAACCAGCTTCCCGGGTAAGGCGAACTCAGTGCGGCAAAGGTTTTTCCGCCATCGATGGATTGCAACAGCAACCCTTGTTCTCCTGCTAACAGAATGCGCTGCCCCTGCACCACTAGCGCGTTCAGGTGCAGCGCCTTCGGATTGTCTAAGCGCGCCATCCAGGGCGACCAGGTTTCACCACCGTCTGCGGTGGCAAAAATAAGCCCATACGCCCCCATTACAATGCCATGCTTTCGGTCGGAAAAGTGAAGTGCCACGAAAGGCTTGTCCGGGCCGTCCGCCACCAAGCGCTTAGCCTCCGCCAGTCGGTTGGCGTTGCTCGACCCGGCCGACACTTCTGCCAGCCATAGCTCCGCGGCTCTCTTACCGTCGAGCTGGAGGCCCCAAGTTTCGCCGCCGTCCGCAGTTGCGAGCACAACACCTGCGTGACCTGTGGCCCAGCCAAATTTTTCATCCACAAACTTGACCGCAGTTAGCGTGACACTGACCGGCACCCTCGCCTGACTCCATGTGACGCCAGCGTCATCCGAGAACAAAACAACGCCGCGTTCCCCAACGACGACAATACGTTGCCCAGCCTTGACAACATCTAGCAGGACGGCCCCCCCCACTTGGGGGCCGACGAACGCCGGCCGTCGCAAGGGATCCGACACCGGTGTGGCCCAGACGGGCCCGATGCTGGCCAGCGGAACTGTAGCTACAAAGCACATGGCGCGGCGTCGCCCGTTGTCAACGCGCTCTTGACCAACTTTTTTCATCATAATCCAGACCTATAACAGTTTGGCGAAGTGCCGATTCGATCAGGCTGCAGGGCGAAACTTGCCAACTGTGGACCGCCCCACCCAGGTCGATCCACCAGTTGCGTCACGCCTCCCTGGATCCTCAGCGAATACCCTGTCCAGCCATGGAATCGGGCGAATAGGTCGATGCGGGGAAAGGTTTATCCTCAACCCGGATCTGTACCGCCTCATCGTTGTAGAGGCTACCCAGGTAAGAGCTGCCACCAATCAGATCGTAGAGGCCGAAACTGCTGCGTACGAACGCGGGCACATCAGGCGCCACAATGGGCAGCAGATACGTTGTGCGCGCCAGTTTTCCTTGCGCATCCCAGCGATCCCCGAGCAGGGCGTACCAGCTATCTTCATCGATGTAATAACGGCTCTTGGGTGAAACGTGGCGCTTTCCTGGCTTTAATGTCGCGTCGACGATCCACACCCTATGCAATTCCCAACGCACATGATCAGGATTGAGATGCGCCCCGGTGATCACATCCGCAGTCTTGGTTGGCACCAGCGTGCGGTTACTGTTGTAGGGCACCAGTATTTCTTTCTTGCCGACCAGGTTCCAGTTGAAGCGGCTCATGTCGCCTTCGAAGACGGTCAACTCGTCGAAATTGAGAATACCGGCCGTAAAGGAGAGTTGCGTATCGCAGCAGGTGTTTGGCAGCTTGCGCACTCGCCGTTGCCCTGTGAGGTAGATCCACCCCTGTGTTTTGTCTTCATTGACATTAAAGTGCTGCATGACCGCTTCACCGGCGCGAATGGCCGGGCCTAGATTGGTCGAACGAACTTTGTACCACCACTGACCGTCCTCCGCACTGACACCCCTGGTGTTATAGGGAAAAGTAAAGTAGTTCTCATAATGCGAAACCATGACCGCCTGGCCGTTGCTGTTCACGGTGAAGTTCTTCGCGACATCGTAAATCTGCTCCAGCTTGTAGGACAGCTGATGGTTCACCATCACCTCGGCCCCGTTCTTCGGAATGGGGAATGGAATGCCCCCTAAGGCCCCCACCGCATAGGGATTGTCGAGGCCCGATAGCTTTACCTTTGTGGCATTTTCAAACGTCTTATCATAAAACCATTGGGGTGCGACATAGGTGCGCTTTGACTGGTAGACATCGACCCGAAAAGTGTCCGGGTATTTCTGCAGCATCGCCTTGGTGCCATCCGTGAGCTTGTCTGCATATTGCGCCATGTTCTTTGCAGTGATGCTGTACAAAGGCTTGTCGGAAGCGAATGGGTCTGGGCGGCGGCCGCCTTTTTTGTAGCCAGGTACCGGCGTCGTATAGCCACCGGTCCATGCGGGAATCGAGCCGTCTTTATTGCCAGCTTTTTCAGCGCCCATTGGGGTCAGGCTGGATTTCAGCGCGGCGGCTTCAGCGGCCGTTACCGCAGCAAAGGCTGCGCCCGCAAGGAACATGGAAGCAGAGATCGCGAACAGGGGTTTGATCAAAAATTTCATTTTTATTCCAATCAGAATGTGGCACGAGCAGTGAACGAGACGAAATCCCGATCCCGAAGGGTTTGGCCCCAGCCGAAGGCTTGCCGGGCTCCTGTGTTGAACGTCCGCGCATCGCCGTAATAGTGGGTGTAGTTCACACCGAAGTTCCAGGTATCCTGGTAAGCGCCATTGAGCCCAACGGTGATATCCCCCCCTCCTTCAGGAACCCAGGCGTTGGGTGTCATCGCCATCGGCCGCGAGCCTTTAGGCGCATAGCCGATGCCGATCGGCACACCCAGGTCCAATCCCGGCAGCACTTGCCGGTACTTCGCCTCAAAGACGGCGCGCAGCGCGACACCATCACGCGTTGCATTGGGATCCACGGCGGCGCCATTCTTGCTGACACTTAGCACACGGTTCCAGGCAATCTCGCCAACAATCGTCGCTTCATTCCAGAGGAAATTACGCGGTACCGAGCCCAAGACCGAGATATTCAGGTGGGCAGTTCGGCCGATTGCATATGCTGGATTGCTTGAATTGTTATTGGCGACCGGGGCGAGCGCGCTCGTGTCGAAACCCTGCGTACTCGCCAGGTCCTGGTTAGTGCGCAACGACAGCTCAGACGCAACGTTGTAATCGCCGAAGGTCCTGCTGGCACTGGCGCCAAACGCCTTGATGTTTTCCTGGTACGCGATGTAATAGCCCACCGGGGCCGGCCCGACCGGAGTCATGCCAAGCTTGGGCACGATTTGCGGTAATTTGTTGTGGAACCGAATCAGATAGAAACCGTAGTCGGTATCACCATGATGCATTTTCAGCTGCACCCCGCCCTGTCCGGAATCCCTGGCCTGCATATCGGCGAACCGGGGGGCAGGCGCACCCGGTCCAAAATAGATGCCCTCGGCGCCATCGACGGCGTAATCCGTGTTGGAGAAATAGCTACCTGAAGCGGGCAGGCGATTTCTGGATGACGCGAACTGTACATAGGCCCCCACCGAGACATCCTGGGTCATCTGTACTTGGCCGGACACCATGGGGACTGGACGAATGCCTTCCTTGAAGGGCGTACTTGGCACTGAAATCAGCTTGACCACGTCCACCGGCATTTGAGTACCGGCGATCGCGTTAGCTCCAAAAAACAGGCTTTCACCCCACAGCACCGAGTGCCTGCCGGCGCGTGCTGAAATGGTTTTCCCATTCACGTCAAAGTTGCCGAAGACGAAAGCATCGAGTACCTCCCTGCCATCGCCATGCACATCTCGCGTGCCGCGCGTGAAGCGGTTGTAGGGCACGGAGCCTTGGTTGGGGAATGCGCCGCCAGCGAAACCCGGGTTGGCGTTGGAGCGGCCATACACGGAATCATTCCAGGCGGCGCCACTGATTCGAAGACCCATGTTCTTCTTGTAGATGAGGTCCAGTTCCGACAGCAAGTCAAAGCGATTGGAAATCAATCCCTTGGCAAAATTACGGTCGCCATCGTCGTTGTTTGGATTCAGTGTCAGAGCAGATAATGGCGAGTCCAGACGCCGCGCAGCGCTGTACTTGAAGGTATTGTCCCAGCGCAGATTCACGTCAGGATTGCCTATGTCAATCACACCAGCGACGGCCGGCGTCAATCCGATGGAAAGTCCACCACACAATGTAAGAATGCTGCGGAGGATGGCCGACGGCGGCTTGGACTGTTGTCTCAATCCGACTAAATTCATTTTATTGTCTCGCTTTATGTTTATATGCATGGCCGCCATTGCACTCGTCGGCAGTGACAACCCAGCGATTTCTTTTGTGACAGATAAGGGGAATCAATGGTCAAACAGGCCAATGGGCCCCTCTTCGAGCGAGACGATCACACTCTTGAGCTGGGTGTAGTGGTTCAGGACCTCAAGCGAAAATTCACGGCCGAAACCACTCTGCTTGTAGCCGCCGAACGGTACATTGGGGATCATGTTGAAGTAGCGGTTGACCCACACGGTCCCTGCTTCGATCTCGCGCGCCATGCGGTGGGCTTGCGTGATGTTTCGGGTCCAAAGGCCGGCCGCCAATCCAAATTCAGTGTCGTTGGCCTCGCGTATGACGTCGGCCTCGTCGTTCCATGGAATGACCACGCCGACAGGACCAAAAATCTCCTCTTGCGCGATGCGCATTGTGTTGTGCACATTGGTAAACACGGTCGGCTCGATGAAATATCCCTGCTCAAATCCACTCACCGTGGCGCGCTTCCCGCCCATCGCCGTGGTCGCGCCTTCATTGCGCCCGATATCGAGGTATCCAAGCACCTTGTCGAACTGGAGCCTTGAGGCCTGGGGGCCCATTTGCGTCGAGGGGTTCAGTGGGTCGCCCACGCGAATCTTGCTGAGAATGGTTTGAACCTTCTCCAGAAACGGATCCATCACGGATTGATGGACAAAGTGGCGTGTCGCGGCAAAGCAGATTTCACCCTTGTTCACGACGATGCTCATGGCTGCGGACTCCGCCGCCGCACCGATGTCCGCGTCCGCGCAAACGATGTTGGCCGATTTGCCGCCCAACTCCAGCGTTTGAGGAATCACATTGACGGAGGCATAGTGCATCAGTTTTTGGGCGGTCGGGCGTGAGCCGGTGAAGGCCACCTTGCGGACCTTCGGGTGGGTGACGAGCGCTTCACCGACGTTGGTGCCGTAGCCGGTAATGACGTTGAGCACGCCTGGCGGCAGCAGGTCGGCCATCTCGCGGATGAACTCCATGACTGCCAGGCAGACCGTCTCGGCCGGCTTCAGCACAATGGTGTTGCCAGCGGCCAGAGCAGGCGCGATCTTTGTCGCCATCATGACGAGGGGCACGTTCCATGGTATGATCTGTGCGATGACACCAAGCGGCTCGCGATGAACAATAGCCACGCCCTGTTTCGCGTCGATGGTATGCCCTTGCAAACCAAATGCGGCACCGGCGAACAACTCGAACTGCCCGATCGTCGATGGGATATCGATATGCATCGCCTCCATGATCGGCTTGCCATTGTCCAGCGATAACATTGCCGCGTAATCCTTGGCCCGTGCGCGCAGGCGGCGCGCCATCTCATACAGGGCGCTCTGACGCTCCTGGGGCGAGCTGCGGGACCATTTGGGGAACGCCCTTGAGGCGGCCTCCACGGCACGATTCGCATCCTCAGCGTTTCCTGACTGGATGTAGGACAGCACTTCCAGATTCGCGGGGTTGATCATGGCGATTTTCTCGCCGCTGGTTCCGCCGACCCATTCCCCATTGATGAAATGGCCATACTCCGCCTGGAAGTACTTCTCAGCCAGTTCGCTGCGCGCAGAACCCGGCTTGTTCGATTCGGTCTTCATTTCTACAGACATAGCAGTCCCCTGTTGTTATCGTTGACGGCTCTGAGATTTCCGCTCGAGCCGAATGAATGCGTCTCAGTCTTCAGGACGGAAATTGAGTCCACCGACGTATTGCCCCTTGTCGAGGTCATGCCCGAACACGTCGCAGCGGAAGTGTTCCTGCTGGGCTGGCGCCGATGCACCGCTCCAGCCGGGCTCCCACAACCATCCGGACGGGTTGGCCACATAAAAACTCAGCGCCCCGTCGTTGCTGTGCATGCCCAGCTGCACGGCAATGTCGATCCCCTGCTTGTGCACCTTGTCCAGGGTCTGTCCAAGGTCGCGCATGTCCTGGTACTCGACCATCAGGTGGTTCGCGCGTTTGGGCATCGGACCGAACATCAAAGCGATCGAATGCTCGCGGTTGTTGCATTTCAAAAACGGAATCCGAACCGGGGTGCCATCTGGGAGCGGCAACAGGTAGTCGGAGCTGCCGGTTATCCCGAGCAAGGCGAAAAAGCGCATCGTCGCTTCCGGGTCAACGGCGCGCAGGATGATGTGGCCCACCCCCTGGTCCCCTGTCTTGAAACCGCCAAACATCGGACGCCCGGGATGGAAGGGTTTGTGCCCATCGATCAAAGGAGAGAAAAAGATTTCGTGCGCATTGCCCGCCGGGTCTTGCAGCTTCAACAGCCCGAGAACACGGCGCTCAGCAGCTTCTGCCTCGCTGCCGCGACGCACTTCCACACCTGAGGCGGTCAGTTTGGCAGACATCTCTTCCAGTTCCTGGGCTCCGGCGACGCGCCACCCGACATAGGCCAGGTCATCGTCGCCGCCTGTATGGACAACAATGCGGTGATGCCAGAGGTCCATGCGCAGATAGAAGCGATCGCGCTCTCCTTCATCGACCAGTTGCATCCCCATCACCTCGGTCGCGTAGCTCTTCCATGCCGCAGCATCACTTACGGAAATCCCCAGGTAACCCAGCTCAGTGACGATTGCCATAAAAACTCCTTTTTCAACGATTAAAGATACAAACCCGCCCCATCCCTACGAATTCTTGGGTAACAACTCAACCACAATGACGACCACATCTTGCCTAATTCTAACTTGGATTTACTTAGATTCCTATGTATTTGTTCAGTCTGGGAGCCGCAGGGATCGTGCTATGATCTCGTCTCTTACTTCACTGGCACGCTTCTAAAGTGACAAAGAAAAATATCCCGTCAAAGTTGCCCGACGAAGACCATAGTTCTAGTATGAAATTGGACAGCAGCATCGGTTTTCTTATTTCTGACACGGCGCGCCACGTCAAACGTCTGCTCTATCCCGGCATTGCCCAACTCGGAATTCGGGGTGGCAGCTGGTTCGCGCTGCGTGCGCTCTTTGAAGAGGACGGGGTGACCCAGCGGGAACTGGCGACCCGCCTCGGCACCACGCAACCATCGACCCTTGAGATGCTGCGCTCGATGGAGACGGAGGGCCTGGTTCACTTTCAGCGTGACCCGATTGACCGGCGCAAGCTGCGCATCCACCTCACCGAGAAAGCCCTCTTGTTGAAACCGCAGCTCCTGTCCATCGCCGGCGATTCCAACGCGATCCTGGTGGGCGGACTCACGCAAGCGCAGCAGACCATGCTGCGGGCCTTGTTGTGCGCAGTGCGCCGCGCAGCCGCCGGTGCCATCGCGCAGTCCGCATTGCAATCTGCAGTCGAGGCATCGCCCGCCGCGCTCAACCTTCGGGACGATGAGAGCTAAGCCGCGGAGACCGGCCGCATTCCCGGCACCAAGCGCGGCCCGCGCAGCGAAGCGCCCGGCACGAGCGCACCGATCAGAAAGCGCAAGGCCTGACACGTTTGTACTAGAGGTGGGTGGTCGAAGCTGTCCCATCACAAGGCCACATGCACATTCTTGGTCTGCGTCCATGCGAGCAATTCAGAGATTCCCTCCTCACGCCCGAGGCCCGACTGTTTGTAGCCACCGAAATCTGCCCCGATGAAGTGGGCGCTAACGTGATTGATCCACACATAGCCGGACTCAACGCGCGAAGCCAGGCGGTGGGCGGACGCCAGATCCCTAGTCCAAATGGAAGCCGTCAGGCCATAATCGAGCCCATTGACCATGCCCAGCAGGTCTTCCTCGTCGTCCCATGGAATCACAGCCAAGACCGGACCGAATACTTCCTCGCGGAACAGGCGCATGGCGGGGGTGACATCGGCAAACACGGTCGCCTCCACGAACCAGCCACTGGCCAGTGCTGGGTCGGCCGGACGCCCCCCGCCGCATACCAGGCGAGCACCCTCCCGTTGCGCGGAACCGATGAAAGACATGACCTTGTCATACTGCGTCCTCGACACCAAGGAGCCCATCGTGGTGGCGGGATCAGTCGGCAGTCCACAGCGGTAAAGTTGTGAAATTTGCTGCGCCATTTCGTCGATGACCCGGTCGTAGACGGATCGATGAACGAAACAGCGTGATGTTGAGCCGCAACTCTGCCCTGCCCAGGTGAAGTTCATGCCTTTCACCGCACCCAGAATTGCTTTGTCGATATCCGCGTCAGGACAGATGATCAAAGGATTTTTTCCGCCCAGCTCAAGACTGACCGGCATCACCTTTTCCGCTGCGGCGCGCAGGATTGATATGCCCGTGGCGGTCGAGCCAATCAAGGCTACCTTCTTCACCAGCGGGTGATCCACCAGCGCCTGGCCGCACTCCGTTTCACCGCTAAGCACATTGACCACACCGGGAGGAAAGATATCCTGCAGCAAGGTGGCCAGGCGATAAGCGGACAAGGGGGCTTGCGTGGCAGCCTTCATGACGACCGTGTTTCCTGCCGCGACAGCCGGTGCCAGCTTGGTTGCCAAAAACATGAGTGGATGGTTATAGGCCACGATACGCACGACCACGCCGAAGGGCTCGTGCACTGAGTAGTTGAGCACGCCCTCCCCCATGGGAAGGGTGTCACCCTTGGCCTCATGCACCAGGCCCGCGAAGTAGTCGACCTGCGCTGCTGCAGCGTGCACGTCGCCGGCCATCTCACGCACGGGGTTGCCGCAGTTGATGGCATCCAGGAAGCCCAGCTCATCCGCATGGACGCGCAGCCTGTGCGCGAGTTCGCGCAGCGCCGCTGCACGCACCTCAGGCTTCGTCTTGCGCCAGGCCTGGAACGCCAGGTGCGCTGCCCGCACGGCGGCATCCACGTCGGCTGCATTGGCGTTGGCCACCGGCCCTAGGTCGTCCTGGGTCGCCGGGTTCACAGTTCGACCGTAGCCTCCCTGCGGCAAATGGAAGCGTCCCCCATAGAACAGATCGCGGCATGCCGGCAGCGGGTAGGCGTGGGCCATGGTCATCATGTCACTCTCCGAATGCTTCTGTGAAAAGGCCCAGGCGACGGTATACCTCGCGGCTAGACACCTGGAAAATGCGTGCCGTGCCTCCCTCGGCTTGATGGCTCGCCCACAGGTTGGCCGGCATGGTGAACACGTCATGCGGCGACCATTCGATGCTCTTGTCGCCGATCTGACTGACACCATGACCTTCGACCACGATGCACATCGCTGCAGCGGAACTCTTGTACTTGCGGGTCGCCTTGCCTGGTTCCAACTGAAGCAAGCTGGCGTCGATCAGGTCCATCGCTGGCCCGCCGGTCAGCGGGTTCGTGTAGCGCACCTCACGCGAACCATCCGGGGTCGCAGGCGAGGCCGCGAGCGCCTCCACCGCCTCGACCCACGGATAGCGGAAGATCGGCGAATAGCCACGGCTGGCGTGATCGCTGCCTTGCAGCTTGGGTACGATGCCGGCATGCGCGAATGCGGAGTCTGACAACTGGGCGGGCAGATCCCGTGCCGGGCCAGGCTGAAATCCAGTCGTACCCAGGAAGTGATGCAGCATCACATCGAGCACATCGAGCCAGATGATGGGATCTTTGCCTTCGTTGGTGTGTTCGTGCCAGCACCAGCCTGGCGTGAGGATGAGATCTCCCGGCTCCATGGCGCAGTCCTTGCCATCGACAATTGATTTGACTCCCCCGGTGCATTGCACGACAAAGCGCAAGGCATTCATCGGATGCCGATGGGCAGTGGCACGCTCACCCGGCATCACGCACTGGAAATCGAACATCAGCGTTCCCGTGCCGGCCTCGTCCCACACGTGGAGCCGCTTCAGATTTGTCATCAGCAAGACACGACGGTCTAGGACGTGTGCGGCCCTTATCTTGGCCGTTTCCTGGATGATTGGCAGCATGGTTGACCAGCGCCAGATCTGCGCCTCTTCGATCTGCTTCCCAAAGACGCTCCCCGGAACGCTCTCCCATAGCGGCACCAGGCCGTTGGCCTTATACGACTGACGGAGTTCAGGCGGGACGATGTCTTCAGTCACGGGTTTGGAGTGATCGCTCATTGTTATAACCTTTCTTCGAGGTGGATGGGAGCTAGGGGAAGGTCAGATGCGAATTCGCTCTCGAGCTGATTCCAGCGCCGGCCGCACTCGATCGCACCGTCGCGGTAGTGATCCGGCAACTCGAGATAGGGCGGCCGCGGAGGGCCCGGGGTGACCAGGCCAGCTGCTGCAAAGCGAAGATGCGCGATCTGGATGCTGTAATCCATGAAGGCCGCCAGGTCCCCGCCTACAAACATGGCGGACTCAGCCCATTGGCACTTGTCTGAAAGCTCTCTGGCGCGCGCCCAATCCTGGGCCAGGATGGCTTGCGACAGCAACATGTTTACCGTCGGTGCGCACGCCACGCTGCCAGACCAGGCGGCAAGGGCAAGCGCGGGCAATTGTTCGGCGGCTGCCAGCCAGGCGGTCGCCAAGGGCAATATCCGCATCTTCTCCCCCACGGCACGCATGTCTTCGGCCAGTGCAGGCCCACCGGTGTGCTTGGAAGCGATCACCTCTGGGATCTTTGCCAGCTCCAGGTAGGCTTCAGTGGAAATTTTCCCTTTGAATGCGACCGGGTTGTCGTAGGCAACAATCGGCACGCCAGGGAGCGCGGCAGCAATGTCCTGGTAATAGCGGACGATCGCCTTGGCATCCATCGCCAACCACATCGGGCGACCGACGAACAGGCCGTCGACACCGATGTCCATCAACACCCGGGCACGCTCGATCGTGTCGCGCGTATTCAGCGTTGTCACACCGGCGAACAAGGGAAGCGCGCGTTTGTTGGCGTGCACCACGCAGTCGATAAACAGCTGCGTTTCCGCCCAGGTCAGCGTCGCACCTTCACCGAAGGTGCCGGTCGTCGCCAGCATGTCGATCTTGGCCGCGCCCAGCAAACGCACCATCTTCTCGGTTTCCGCGAGGTTGACGGATTGTCGCGTTTGCCACTGGCTGGCGTCCTCGGTCGCGGGCGTTGGCATGATGCCGAAGACACCGCGGATATCGGAAGGGCTCATTTTCATCACATTTGCTCCGGAGAACCCCGGCGTTCAGCGCGGAGGGGAGTGGCGCCGAGCGCAAACCGCGCGCCGCCGTTCGAGGGAAAGAACTGGTTTGTACTGTCCTGGTGCTTCACATCAACCCTTCGGCACCCATGGCTGCTACCACGGCCGGCCGCCTTGCGATACGCGCGAGGTAAGGGCCCAGTCGTGTCATTTCCGAGATATCGATGCCTACAAACCTCGTCCAGGAAGCAACGACGAACAGATAGACATCAGCAACCGTGAACTGCTCGCCAACAAGATGGGGCCGCCCAGCAAGTTGCGCATCGACCCAGGTCAGCCGCTGCAGCACCCTCGCCCGACTTTGCGTCTTCGCTTCTTCGCCAGCGTCCGGCATGAACAGCGGGCCGAATCCCTTATGCAGTTCGCTATTAGTAAAGGAGAGCCATTCCTGCATGCGATAACTCGACAGCGTGCCTGCTGGCGGTGCAAGCCCTTTCTCGGGCGCGAGCTCGGCGATGTATCGCAGCAGAACCGGCACTTCGGTCAGCATCTGCCGGTCCTCCAGCTCGAGTACTGGCACGTAGCCCTTGCTGTTCAGCTCATCCAGGTTGCGGCCGTCTTCCGCCTGGCGGGTTCGAAGGTCGACCCGGACGTAATCGAAAGTTAAACCCGCCTCATGCAACGCGATATGTGCCGCCAGTGAACAGGCGCCAGGCGCACCGTAGAGTTTCTTGATCAATTGAGTCTCATCTATAAGTTTGTTATTAAGCCCGGATGGCGTGAAGCATGCCGGCATGGGACGATCGTTTCTATAACGCGTTGCGGTTCCGATTTTGAATTGTTGAAATGAGCGCTGGCGAATCGATCACCTTGATCATCGCGTCAAGGACGATGCGTTCGGCACGGCGGTTGTCTACCCCCAGCCCACGCAGCAGTGCCATGCAGAGGCCGTGCATCACCCCGCGCAGTTGAAGGTATTCTTTTTGTACGTCCAGCAAACGGGCGAGCCCCAGGTCCGTCAAACCCATCAGCAAGACCAGGCCGGTGTCCATGTTCGAGAGCTTGAAAATTCCCTTTTCAATCCCTCGCTCAAACATGGCCAGGATAGGGGCGTTGTCTGCCCGCGCGGGATTAACCACATCGGACGGCATGTGCAACAGCACGCGTGCACTGAGCTTGTTCTCCAGCCCGAAACGAAACACGGCCAGCATGCCCAGCGTGAGGTAGGTTGCGGGATCTTCGACCCCGTCGCTGATTACATTGATAATCTCAAACAACTCGGCCCGGACTGCATCATCCGCATGCGCCTTGAGCGCATCGCGATTCAGGAAATGCTTGTAGAAACTTGCCTTGGCAACGTCGGCTTCGTCCACGATGTCGTCGATCGTCGCATTATCCATGCGGCCTTCAGAAATCATTCGAACGGCAGTTGTCACTAATGCCTTGCGAGTCAGGGAGTTGCGTGGCTTCATAGGGTGGAATGCCTTAAACTGGAGGATGTCATCGATGGCCCGTTTTCACGGGCGCTTTGATCGAAAAAAAGTAGATTGGATTGGTGGCTTTCGCTTATCGAACGCAGGCCAAAAATTCGGCGCAGGGTGCCCCTTGTTATGCTCTGCATCTCAGTTCGACTTCCGCGATTCCAGATATTCAGCGACGAAGTCCAGGCGGTCATTTCCCCACCACATTTCTTCTCCGATCACCACCATTGGAACGCCGAAGACCTGGCGAGCAATGCCTTCGTCGGTCGACTTCTTGTATGCATGCGCGCCGTCCTCTGAATCTGTGTACCGTATGAACTCATCGACATTCCAGCCGGAAGCGACCTCCCGCAACACCTTCTCATCGCCAAACGCTTGCCCCAGCCCCCAGGTCAGGTGAAAAGCGCGGCTGACGTACTCGGCCTGGCGACCTTTTCCCGCAGCATAGAAGAAGCCGGTGTTCAAACGCCGGGCGTCGAAGCTTGGAGGGAACTCGAGCGGCGCCCCATACCGTTGCGCCCAGCGCTGCAGATCCTTCGACAGGTGCGATAACTTGACAGGCATATCCCGGTTCGACGGTCCCACATTGCCAATCGCGCGTTTGGCAGCTCCAATTTCAATCGGCCTGTAAGAAACCGCAATGTCATAGCGCTGCACAATCCCGGCCAACCGAATGTTGGCGAGATAGGAGAACGGACTGACGAAATCAAAATAAAAATCCAGCATGGGAGAATATGCCTTCAGTTAAATAACAGCCACGCCACAAACGGCCGCCTGATAACGCACTTCGAGTAAATGAAGGTCAGCCAGGGGCCAGTGGAGCCGGTAGAAGACCTTCAGCATTTGTGACGAATATATAAAGCTGTGCATGCTCTCAGCGTCGTCGTTTGTCACAGGAAGAAGTTCAAATTCTTGCCGTGAAGGAAGCGCTGATCGAGACTGACCACCCTCTTGAGAAGTTGCAACCCCGCTTCACCGCGGACCCACTCTTCCTCGCGGCCATAGGAATAGGTGGTCTCATCGTGAACACGCCGGTTACGCACGACGAAGACGTTGAGCAAAACATGGTAGTTGCCAGTATCTGCGGCCTTGAACACCTCGACGTTTGACAAGAACCTCCGGATCCGTTCGGCTGGGTCAACGGACCATTGCATGCCCGTTTCAAATTGCCTGATGCGTGCAACGAGGAAGTCATGACGCTCGTCAATCGTGTAAACCTTGTCGGGCAGCTTGTATCGTTTGTCCTTGCGATACCGCAGTTGCTGGAAGAATGCCTGGTACTGGATATCGGCATGGACCATTTTCAGCCACTCCCGATATTCTTCCTGATCGAGCAGCCGGGCTTCTCTGTAGAGATTGCTGACGATTTCTTCGCATTCAGCTCCACGCACGGGTATGAGTTCATTCATTTTTCATCTCCTGGACTGCTGGTTTGACTGTTATTGGCCCGTGAGCTCACGTTTCCACGCGTCCGGATCGAGATCGAGGATCGTCTGCCAGTTATCCGCCCCCAGGATTTCCTTATAGGCCCGGTAAAACCCCCGGTAAGAGGTTTCGCCAATGGCCGATTGGCCGATCACGCCAGGAAAGACACTGTCCAACTTGTCGAATCCGAGACCGAGTTGTGAGTTCAGCTTCCCTTCGCGGGTCGCGCGCCCGCGGTTGTTTTGCGTCATGCTTTCCATGTTGTCCGAGTCGTCGGACTCAAGCATGCCAGCTGTCCCGAACGTCGAATTCATGCCGGTGACAATGGCATTTTTCAGTTCGCTGGGCATCTCCTTTTCCACGATCGTCCAGGTGAAGACTTCGATTTGATGCGGGCCGCGTGGCACCCACAACTTGAAGGAGTTGGTTCCCAAGAGATACGAGTTGTTCGGGAAAATCGTTCCATTGAGGTGAGAGCCATAAATGCGACCGACTTGTGCTCCCAGTTTTTCCACCATCTTGGGACGCCTGCTGGCGAACCATTCGCGGTAGAGCTTGCCCGCGTCGGAACCAATCGCATGGACAGCCGGGGCGGTATCCCAAAGGACACCAAAGCCATGCCCGAATCGCGATGTCACCTGCATGCCGAGGCCCTCGTTGGGCGGGGCCTCCATGCCGCCAATTGACGACAATTCGCCACCAAGTGCCATCAGCGAGGCAACGTGCGTCCACCCGACGTGATAGGCATCGCCGACGAAGTTTTCGGCCGGCGTCTTCCAGTTGCAGTTTAGTAAGGAACGGCTCGGCGGGCCAACCAACTCGATGCCGCCGTTGACTTCCATCCAAATATCCAGATAAAACTTCACGTCGCCCAAATAGTCACTGAGACTAGGGGCTTGAGGGTCGAGGTTGCCGTAATAAAGGCCGCGGTAGCTCTCGACGCGGATTTCACGCAGGCCGAATTGCGATTTATCCAACGCTCCACGGTATAACTCTTTTTCCATTGGCACTACCTTCAGGGCGCCATCCATGCTGTAAGACCAGCCGTGGTAGGGGCAACTGAACGCGCGTGCATTGCCCGCTTCCGCCGCTACAAGCCGAGCGCCACGGTGAGAGCACACATTCAGGAAGGCTTTTACAGAACCATCGTCCTGCCGCATGACGAACACTTCATCTTCTGCCATAAAACCGGTGGTGAAGTCACCTGGATTCGGGATCAAGCTGTCATGGGTGAGGAATTGCCAGCATTTTCCAAAAATCTGTTCGATTTCAAGGTCGTAGATCTCTTGATCCCAAAAAATCTTCTTGGCTTGGATGCCGTTTCTAACGTCGACGAGCGATTCCACGTCGACTTGGGTACGATTAATACTCATCCGTTTCTCCTTTGATAGGTCCACTGCATGACGCTGGCGTGCAGGCAAGGTATGCTCAGCCGCCGAACTTTTCCAATAGGTCCTTGCCACCATTGGCAGGACCAAGGGCGCTGCGCACGCCCAGGCCACCATCGCAGTTGATGATCACGCCGGTTGCCGGGGCCGAGTTGCGGCCAGAAGCCAGGTAGACATACGAACCGGTGTACTCCTCGGTATCGGAGAGCCTGCCGATCGGAGCAATGTCCTTGACGAAGTCGGCCAGGGATATCGAGCTCAGGGACTTCTCCTCCATGCCCAGCGCTTTCGGCCCACGCAAATCGGAAGCAATCCCGCCAGGAGCCACACCGTTGACGCGTACATAGGGGGCCAACTCATGCGCTGCCTGCTTGATCAGGCCCACCACTGCGTGCTTGGCCGAGGTATACAGCACGCCGCCGCCGCCTGCATAAAAAGCCGAGTTGGACAGTGTCAAGATAACGGACCCGCGCGAGCGCACTAACGCTGGAGCCGCCGCTTTAATGCCCATCAGGTAGCCCTTCAGGTTGATTCCGATGACCTCGTCAAAGGCTTCGCTGATGGCCTCGTCCGGCAGGTCGACCAGGGGCACCGAATAGTCCCAGATGCCGGCGTTGCCGATGAACGTATCGAGCTTACCGAAGCGCTCCACCGCCAGGTCGACGGCCTTGCGGTTATCGGCCAGGTTGCGCACGTCGCCGACCACGCCCGCGACCCGCCCTTTGAACGTGTCGACGAGGGCGTCAAGCCCTGCCGCATTCCGGTCCAACACGGTGACATTGGCGCCTTCCGTTACCAGCCTGTTGACGAGCTCTCGCCCGAGACCTGCGGCACCACCTGTCAACAATATGCTTTGTCCGTCTAGCCAGCCCATGTTCGTTCTCCTTCGTTGGCAATTAAGTTGCGGTTTTAATGGATTGAATCTGAATGACCGGTCCGAAACGGTGGGTTATCACTGCATGCGCGACTAAAAAAGAAAGATGTATTTCGGTTGAAAACATACGGCTCAAATAAAGCGATCGAAATGAAGCTGTGCCGATGGCACGCCCCATTTGAGTAACAACAGCTTGTGGACCGCATCCGTCATCGGTGGGGGGCCGCAGAAATAATAGTCGTACTGACCCGGGTTCGGACCAAGTTGCTTCTCTAGCACCTCATGGATAAAGCCACGCTCACCCTCCCACTTTGCAGTCTCAGCGTTCACATCGGAGATGGCGCTCCATAAGGCAACACGTCGCTTGAGCTCGGAATCACCGGCAAAAATGTCTGGCACGCAATGGTCCTGCGGTGTTCGTCCACCATAGAACATCAACAGGCGCCGTTCGGCCATTGCAGGATTGCCCACCGCGCCGCGCAGGATCGACAACATCGGCGAGAGGCCGGACCCGCCGCCGATGCAAACGATGTCCCGACCGGTATCGGTGCGCAGATAGGCCCGCCCGTAAGGCCCTTCCAGCTCAATATCATCACCGCGCTTGAGCACATCGAACAGAACCGAGGTTCCGCGACCGCCGTGCTTCCGCTTGACAATGAAATGCCATTTGCCCCCGTCATTTGACAGGTTGCTCATCGAATACGCCCTGGTGCCAACTACGCCCTGCAAGCGAAGCAGCGCAAACTGTCCCGGCAGGAACTCGGCAGGCGCCTCCGTGCGAAACCGGAACTCAGCCATGTCCTCGGTGAGCGGCACCACATCGACCAGCTGCGCTTGCTGACGCGTCGGCATCACCGGTGGGACATAATCCAGCTTCAAGCGCAGCTTGATGCGGCAGTCGCTGCCTGGCGTGCTCTGGCAGCCCAGGCGAATGCCCTGGTCGCGCTCTTCGGCAGTCAAACCGGGCGCCGTCGACCACACATCCCTGACCTCCCCCTCAAGCAACTGAAAGCGGCAACTGCTGCACGATCCGGATTGGCATTCGTAGGGAAATCCCAGTCCAGCCCTCAGCGCCGCAGCGAGCAGCGTTTCATCGCTGCCGCACTGAAAGGCAGGCGTGTCACCAAGGCCAATTCGGACCTGAAAATTCTGCGGACTCGTCCGCGTCGTTGACTGGGATCGCATCAGATTTTTACAAACACCTGGCCATCTTTCACGACCACGGCAAAAGTCTCCAGCCGCTCTCTACATGGCAAGCGTTTCGCCTCACCAGTACGCACATCGAAGCTGCCGCCATGCATCGCGCACTCGACGATGTCACCCTCGAAGTAGCCGTCGGTCAGTAGCGCGACCTCGTGCGTACAAATATTGCTGGTCACCAGGAATTCGCCATCAAGGTTGAATATCGCCAGCGGCGTCACGTTGGCAACGTGGCACGCCCTCATCTGCCCCGGCGCCAACGAATCTGCTGGGCAAAGCGGTACCAATGTCTGCATCTCACCGGCGACGGCGTTGCTCTGAGTCATTTGAGTTGTCCCCTCTTATTGAGCGCCTCTGGAGCGGCGCATGGCACAGACCAGAGTCTGTCAGTGCGCATTTTGATTTGTTGTTAGCATCGAATAGTTAGGATTCTAATTAAGTTGAATTTGGAACGCAAGAACATTTCGTACTGAAAGATCCAACCACGACTAAAAATGAACTATCTAGGCTGTTTTTTAATATGGCCGGGCTGGGCGAAACTTAATCCGAACGTGCGGATGCCGTACCGTATCAGTGACGAGATGGCCTTTTCAGCTCGGAGGGATGTAGCGGAAGCTTGCCACTGCAATGTGCTTGCACCGGCGGTATGGGACTTGCGTTGAGGTTGCAGACTCACGGTGGCGCACGATCGTGCAATAACTCGTCGACAGGTTGCCCCCCCAGTCTATTGATGACCGCACGAGGATCGCATGTCTTGTCGCGGGTAAGCGGCAGATGTGAAATCAACGGCGCGACCAGGGCGGCGCGTAAGGAGCGTAGAAAAACGAACGCGGCCCTCGGCCGCGCTGCTGACAAAATACGATGTTTTACCCGTAGTGCGACACTGACCTCACGGCTCAAACCTCATATTGCGCCGCAACACCACCGGAACCCCACCGGTCTGTTTCTTTACCAACCATTGGGCCAGTGCGGAATCAAGGTAATCGGTATGTCGGGGAAACCACCGCTCTAGTTCTGCTGCAAGCTTCCTGGCCGTAGCCGGATCTCCGCCGGCTTCAAGCAGGTCGCGTACCTCGCGCACCGACTTCATGACCGCGTCATGCTCATCGGCGTGACACGCGGTACTGGGAAAGTCGGTTTCAGTCATCCATGCGAGTTCCTGCGCAAAATGCTCCTCGCCGTGCACCAGGAAAGCATCGAGGTGCGCAAGCAGATCCGCATTGGGAGCAGACAGCATTGCATTCACGATTTCAACGAATTCCTGATGCGTTTCGTCCATCGGGTCATAACCGAGCTTAAACTTGTCATTCCATGTAAAAGCGGCAACTGTCGGCATTTGAAATGTCTCCGTGAATTTGTAGTCGGGGCTCCTCGGCGCAGCGGTACATGCGGCAAGGGCACCAAAGCAGAAGGGAGCAGTGCTAGGAGCGCAAGAAGTACATTAACGTCAACGTCAAAAGTTACCAAGCGAGCGCACGACGAAAAGCAGGAGCCATTGCCGAAGGCGCGGCCTGGTCGCAATCCAGCAGCTGCGTCCCGTCGCCGCCGGACTACTCATGCCCGGATCCCGGAGGTGACGCACTACCGTGGCGAAATGCCGGTTGATGAACTAGCGGTACGTCGCAATCGTTGGACCCGGATTCCAGCATCGCCACGCAAATTTCGAGCGTGGTCTTTGCCCACACACCATCGTGGAGCGGCGCAATCCCACGCGCTACTGCCTCATACAGTTCGTCAATTACTTCGAAGCGCGGTACTTCAGGTGCTGCCAAGGGAACGTCTATGCAGCTTTCATCTCCATAGACCATCACACCGCTAGGGAGTGGCCTCACATCCGCCCGTTCGCAGAAGACCATAATCGGACCAAAGTGCCGGTGATGCGCTGGGCCCGGAGCCCGTCGCATTAGTTGGCCCATCGGTGCATCGCTCTTGGCATAACAGCTCATTTTCTTCTTTGGTCAGCATGATTCATTCCTTCTAACGTTCGAACACTTCGAGCACGTAGGACTCGATGGCGTGCAATTCTGCGCTGCCGCAAGTACGCGGGTTGCGGCAGGTCGATATTGATATATCGAGTCGACCCGGCTTGGCTTGGCTTGGCTTGGGGTATAGATGACAATGCGATCGCTAAGTGCAAATCGATCGGCAAGAACACAAAAATTAACGATTACCTTAGAAGGCTAAGTATTATCTACTTTTCGCGTAGTTGTCTAGCGTTTTTTACGATTTCTGAGTGCAGTCCAGACTCCAGCGTCAACTACGCCATAGCAGCGAGCGGCATTTCCAAAGGGCAGTAACGACGCACCCCGCCTCTGGATGCTGTATGAAGGGTGCGCAGGCGCACGGGCGTTGGGAGCGCGTACCTGCGGGCCGCGCGGATGAGGGAATTGGGGATTGCGAATAGACCGGGTTACCGGCCGGAGCGGTCTAACTGCGGGTCTTGAACGGCGTGGTGCCGTTCATACATTCGGGTCTTGGCGTTATGGAGTTTCGCGCATGGCGGATTGAGCTTCCGCCACGCTGATGGCGTCTCACTCTCGGTAAGCGCCCTCCCAGCACCGTCTGTACGTAGCTGATCCACTCTGCGAAAGTAGTTCCCGTTATTTTTTGACGGGAGCTACTATGGACACTGTTGGCGAGTCAGGCAACCGTAAAGGACGCCCAAATTATCCTGTCGACTTCAAGCGCCGGCTGGCGACGTCGGCGTGCGAGCCCGGTGTATCGGTATCGAAGCTGGCGCAGCAACATGGGCTCAACGTGAACATGTTGTTCAAGTGGCGCCGCGACCTGCGCGCTGGCCTGATGGCCGAAGCAGGCCCCCAGTCGACGCATTTGGTGCCCGTGGTGGTGCAGCGCACGCCGCTACTTCCCGTACTTCCGAGTGCCACGGCGCCGGCACGCCCTATCGAGATCGTCATCGCTGACGCCGTTGTCCGCGTCAGCGCCGGGACCGATGTCGCGCTGCTTCAGCTGGTCCTCCAGAGTCTACGCACATGATCGGCCTGCCCGCCGGTACCAAAATCTGGCTTGCCGCCGGCATTACCGACATGCGTGCCGGGATGAATGGGCTGGCAGCCAAAGTCGAAACGGCGTTATCCGAAGATCCATACTGCGGCCATGTATTCGTGTTTCGCGGTCGACGTGGCGACATGCTCAAGGTGTTATGGTGGTCCGGCGATGGCCTGTGTTTGCTGGCGAAGCGACTCGAGCGAGGCCGCTTCGTCTGGCCGCAGGCGAACAGTGGCAGTGTCTCTCTGAGCCAGGCCCAGTTGTCGATGCTGCTCGAAGGGATCGATTGGCGCCGGCCGGAACGCACCTGGCGGCCGACGTCAGCCTTGTAAACGTGCGCACCCTCGCGTAAACTCAGTCCATGCTGACCGCCGCTGAACTCCCCAACGACATCGATGCCCTGAAGGCGTTGCTGTTGGCACGCGACGAACAGATTATCGGCCTGCAAGCACAGCTGAACACGCGCGCCGCCGAAATCGAGCATCTGAAATTGTGGATCGCCAAGCTGCGGCGCATGCAGTTCGGACGCAAGTCGGAGAAGCTCGATCATCAGATCGAACAACTGGAATTGCAGCTTGAGGACTTGCAGGCAGACGATGCAGAGGCGGAACGGGAAATGCCGGCCGCCGATCGCGCACCGCGCCAGCGTGCGCCGCGCAAGCCGCTGCCTGAACATCTGCCGCGCGACGAAAAAGTGTATCTGCCGGCGACGACAGATTGCCCTGCCTGTGGCGGTAACCTCAACCAGCTTGGCGAGGACGTGGCCGAGCAGCTCGAATTCGTGCCGGCGAGTTTCCGCGTGATCCGCCATGTGCGCCCGAAGTTGGCCTGCAGCTGCTGCGATGCCATCGTCCAGGCCCCAGCGCCGAGCCGTCCGATCGAGCGCGGCATCGCGGGACCTGGTTTGCTGGCACATGTGCTGGTGGCCAAATTCGCCGACCACCTGCCGCTGTATCGCCAATCCGTGATCTATGCACGCGAAGGCGTCGATCTGGACCGCGCACTTCTGGCGAGCTGGGTCGGTGCCGCCAGCGCACTGCTGCGTCCACTGGTCAACGCGATCCGCAAGCATGTGCTGGCGACGCAGAAACTGCACGCTGACGATACGCCGGTGCCGGTGCTCGCGCCGGGCAACGGAAAAACCAAGACCGGGCGGCTATGGACTTATGTGCGGGACAACCGGCCAGCCGGTGACCTGACGCCACCGGCGGTCTGGTTCGCTTACTCACCAGACCGCAAAGGCATCCATCCGCAGACGCACTTGGCCGCCTTCGAGGGCGTACTGCAGGCCGACGCTTACGCCGGCTTCAACGCCTTGTACGAAAGCGGCGGAATCGACGAAGCGGCATGCTGGGCGCACGCGCGCCGCAAGTTCCACGATCTGCACGTGGCGCGCCCATCGCCGCTGACGACAGAGGCGTTGCGCCGGATCGCCGAACTGTATCTGATCGAGGCCGAGATCCGCGGCAAACCACCCGACGAGCGCCGGTCGGTGCGACAAACGCGCGCGCGCCCGTTACTTGACGACCTGGAACAATGGCTGCGCGCCTCGCTTGAAAAACTCTCGCGCAAATCCGATACGTCGGCAGCCATCCTGTACGCCCTGAACCTGTGGCCAGCACTGCTGCGTTATTGCGACAACGGCGCCATCGAAATCGACAACTCGGCTGCCGAACGCGCGCTGCGTGGCGTGGCTATCGGCCGACGAAACTACCTGTTCGCTGGCGCCGACAGCGGCGGCGAACGTGCTGCCGCCATCTACTCACTGATCGGCACGGCCAAGCTGAACGGAGTCGACCCCGAAGCCTGGTTGCGTCATGTGCTGACGCAGATCGCCGACCATCCCGTCAACCGTGTTGACGAACTACTGCCCTGGAATTGCCCTCAGCAGATCAGCCCTGCTTGAACAACACGTCGCTTCCCAGCGAGGTGAAGTCATCATCGATCAAATCGGTATGCTTCTCAAGACGGTGGTGGGGCGACGCTTACCACTCTCGCGCTCTCTCGCCTTCCGCCAGATTGGCGATAATGCTGAGTAAAACCCGCTTCGTCGTGGCCAGATCGGCTGCCGAGACACCTTGCACAGCAATTTTATTCACTTCCTGGGCCATCGCTTTTACGGCCGCGAACGTAGTTGTCGAGTCCCGTTTGATCGTAAACGCGTTTAACGAATAATTCTGGCCGTTTTTGCTGCCATTCCTTGAGCGCCAAGATGGGCGTCTTTGCGTCGAGTGCACGCTGCGGAATGTGGTGGTTGTACAGCTTCAGATGGCATTGTCAATTTGCCACAGCCGGCCGCGCCTCGATAAAATGATGAGATGACAGGTTCTCAACTTTACCGCGGTTTCCGCTACCCTCGGGAGATCATCAGCCATGTGGTGTGGCTCTACTTCCGGTTCTCGCTGAGCTTTCGCGACATCGAGGAATTGATGGCAAGCCGGGGTATCGTCGTGACTTACGAGACGATTCGCCAATGGACTCTGCGGTTCGGCCAGCAATACGCTGCTGAGCTGCGCCGACGTCAGCCACGACGGGGCGACAAATGGCACCTCGACGAGGTCGTGCTGACGATCAAGGGAAAACATCATTACCTCTGGCGTGCAGTTGACCAGGACGGCCATGTCCTGGATGTCCTCGTGCAGAGCAGGCGTGACCGGCAGGCGGCCAAGCGGTTCTTTCGCAAGCTTCTCAAGGGCTTGCGCTACGTGCCGCGGGTTCTGATTACTGACAAGCTCAAGAGTTATGCGGCCGCTAAGGCTCAGATCATGCCGGGCGTAGAGCATCGCCAGCACAAGGGTTTGAACAACCGGGCCGAGCTATCGCACCAACCGACGCGCCAGCGAGAACGGCAGATGCGCCGCTACAAGTCACCGAGGCACGCGCAGCGTTTTCTATCCGCGCATGGGCCGATCAACAACGTCTTCCGATGCCAGCGCAACCGCCTGTCGGCGCAGCAGTACCGGCACGTGCGTACTCAAGCGTTTTCTCTCTGGAATGAGGTCACCGATGTAGCGAAGAACGCATAACCTGGGACATTTGTTATCCGAGCGCGCGGCCATTTCGCTCCGGATTCCGAAACTCGTCTCGTCGGCTCAGCAACTTGACAATGCCCCGTTGTACCGCGTGCTTTATCCTCGTCCCACCTGGTGCTCGAGCTTCACGTCGCGCTTTTCGCGGTCCGACTCCAGCAGCGCCAGGCAGATTTCCAGCGTTGCCTTGGCCCAAAGCCCACTGTGGAGCGGTGCCGTTCCGTGCACTACCGCCGCGTACAGCTCGTCGATGACTTCGAAGCGCGGCACGGCCGGAGGCGCCAGCGCGCGTCGCTCGCGCACGGCGTCGCCGTACACCACCACGGCGTCGGGCATCGGCCGCATATCCCCGCGCTCGCAGGCAACGACAATCGGCCCGAAATGCTGGTGCTGGAACGGGGCGGCGTCCGCGCCGGGCTTGGCCGGCGCCCGATAGGCCGGGCCGCCATAGGTAGCGGCCGCCTTCAGCCGGGCCTCTTCCTGCGGCGACTCGATGGCCGCTAGACGGCGCCGCGCGCCGCCATACTCGTCGACCTCCTTGGGCGCGCCCATTTCTCCCGTCCAGCCGCACCACTCGTCCGAATCGAAATGGCCGAATCCGCTGTAAACCAGCGAGGCGAACACACCATCGTCGAACCACAACATCGCCGCGTAGGCGCCCTCGGTAGGCCGCGCCGGATCCCAGGCCCCCATGGTGGCGCGAACGTGCGTGGCGCGGCTGCCTGCCAGCAGACGCACCACGTCCACCTGGTGCGCTGCCTGGCTGAACACGACGCCACCGCCGGCATCGGTATCGAGCTCTTCCGGACGCCGCGGGCGGTACAGAAAGTCGGTGTAATTGAGCGCCTGAATCATCTTGACTTTGCCGAGTTCGCCGCTGTCGATGATCGCGCGCGCCGCCAGATAGGGCGAGTCGAAACTGTGGCAATGACCGACGATCAGGTGCACGCCCGCCGCCCGGCATGCCTCGATCATGTCGTCGCACTCGGCCATGCTCAACGCCATCGGCTTTTCGACCAGTACATGTTTCCCATGCGAAGCGGCAATACTGGTGTGTTCAGCATGGAACTGGTGCGGGCTTGCGACATAGATCGCGTCTAGCGACGGGTCGGCAGCGAGCTGTTCCACGCTTTCGTAGACCGGCGCCGAGAAGTCGCGCGCGAACTGCGCGCGTGCCGCCGCGCGCGGGTCGCACGCCGCGACCAGCTCGATGCGGGGATCGGCGCCCAGGGTCGGCAACATCAGCGTGAAGGCACGGCCAAGGCCGGCCACTCCCAGGCGGAGTCGGCGTTGTCCCATGATCACAGGTCCAGCACCAGTTCGGCCGACCTGGCGCGCGACACGCACACCATGATCTGCGACTCCATTTCCTCGGGCATCAACACCATGTCGCGATGATCCGCTTCGCCCGCCAGCAAGCCGGTGCGGCACGAGCCGCAGGTGCCGCTTTCGCATGACGACGCCACGTCGCAGCCACTTTCGCGTAGCACGTCGAGGATCGATTTGCCGACCGGTACCTCGAGGCTGCGGCCGGATTTTGCCAGCTGCACCACGAACGGCGTGTCGTCGGGCCGTGGCCGGCTGCCGTCGGCGAAGCTTTCGAAGTGAATGTTCGAATGCGGCCAATGGCCGGACATGTCGCGCACCGCGTCCATCAGGCCCTGCGGGCCGCAGCAGTACACATGGGCCCCGCTCGACCGTTCCAGCACCGGCCACAGGTCGAACGACGCCGCCGGGTCGCCATGGTCGTGGTGCACATGGACACGTCCGCGCAGTTCCGGTGCGTTCAGTTCCTCCAGGAACGCGGTGGTTTCGGGCGAGCGCGTGAAATAGTACAGTTTCCAGGGCGCGGCAGGCAGCTCGCCCATGGAGGCGATCATCGACATGATCGGCGTGATGCCGATCCCGCCGGCGATGAAAATATAGGATGGGGCGGTTTCCACGAACGGAAATGCGTTCTCGGGCACCGAGGCCAGCAAGGTGTCCCCGACCCTGGCGTCGTCGACCAGGCTGATCGAGCCGCCCTGCCCGCGCTCGTCGCGCTTGACGGCGATGACGTAGCGGCCGCGCTCGGCCGGGTCGTTGCACAGCGAGTACTTGCGGATGGCGCCGTTCGGCACCCGGATCTTGATGTGCGAACCGGGCGTAAAGACCGGCAGCTGCGCGCCATCGGGGTGGACCAGCTCGAAGCTGCGGATACCCTCCGCCACGTCGCGCACGTGCGCGATACGCAGCGGTGTCATTCCATCAGGGGTTGCCGGGCCTTCCATAGGTGCTTGGGGAGCGGCCTTGTGGGCATCGATCAGGCTCATTGGAGCACCCGTAGCGACAGGTCGATGGCGCTGACGTCCTTGGTCAGTTTGCCGCTCGATATGCGGTCGACGCCGGTGGCGGCAATCGCGCGCAGCGTCTCCAGGCTCACCCCGCCGGACACTTCGAGCAACGCGCGCCCGGCATTCAGGGCGTAGGCGCGGTGCATGTCCTCCAGCTCGAAATCGTCGAGCAGGACGCTGGTCGCGCCTGCGGCCAGGGCCTGTTCCAGCTCGTCCAGGCTTTCCACCTCGATCTGGATCGGGACGCTGGCGTCGAGCGCACGCGCCGCGGCAAGCGCCGCGGCAATGCCGCCGGCTGCGGCGATATGATTTTCCTTGATCAGGATCCCGTCCCACAGCGCCATCCGGTGGTTGGCGCCGCCGCCGATCCGCACCGCATATTTCTGCGCCTGGCGCAATCCGGGCAAAGTCTTGCGGGTATCGAGCACCACGCAACCGTTCGGGTTCGGCGACACCCCGGCGATCACGTCCGCGTAGCCACGGGCCCGGGTCGCCACCGCCGACAGCATCTGCAGGAAGTTCAGTGCCGAGCGCTCGGCGCTGAGGATGGCGCGCGCATTGCCGCCGATCCGGCACAGAGTGGTCCCGGCGGCGACGCTGGCGCCCTCGGCACAGAGCCAGTCGACCGTGGCGCCCGGGTCGAGCGCATGAACGCAGTCCTCGAACCATGGCTGGCCGCACACCACCGCGGCTTGCTTGGCCACCACCTGCGCCGTCATCAGCTGGTCTGCCGGCACCAGCTGTGCGGTCCAGTCGCCGCGTCCCAAGTCTTCCAGCAGGGCGTCGCGGACATTGCGCTTGCGCGCCTCTTCGAGTGTCTCATTATGATCAAACATCATTTATTCCAGAATTTGAAATTCGCGCTGGGGGGCGCATGGGTCAGCTCAGTCGCCTGCAACAGCAAGGCGGCTGCGCTGACAGCCAGGAAAGCAAGGATGGTTCTCCGAAACCACAACTCGCTGAAAAAACCGCGCAACCATTTGCCGATCAACAGTCCGCACGCCATCGGGAGCAGGCCGACCAGCGACACCGCCAGTTCACTCGCACCCAGCCGGCCATGGGCCGCCAGCGACGCGTACAGCGGGATGGCGCTGAACAGGTAAATCACGCTGATGCAGCCGATGAAATCCTCGCGCTCGAGTTTCAGCGCCGACAGATAGGCGATCACGACCGGTCCGGTGAGCGAAGAAACGCCACCGACCACGCCCGCCAATGCCCCGACGGCGACGCCAGCCAGCCGTTGACGGCGCGCTGGAATATCGAATTGCGGCCGGAACGCCATCGACAGTGCCGCCAGCAACACCGCCAGCGCCACCATCAAGGTCAGCATGCCCGAGGGCATGGCCAGCGCCAGCGGGACCGTCACCAGGGTCGCTCCTACCAGCGCCACCAGCAGCGGGAAAAAGCGGCGCAGCCTGCCGATTGCGACACCGCTATCGATCGCCTGCCACAGGTTGGCCGCGAGCACCGGTATCGCCAGCAAGCTGATGGCCTGCGGGGTCGGCATCACCAGTGACAGAGCCGGCACCATGACCAGCGGCAGCCCCACGCCGAGGATGCCCTTGACGATGCCGCCCGCCACGAACGCGGCGGCGACGCCGGCCACGATGGCAAGTCCGGCCAGGTTGCTGCTGCCGAACGAACTGAGCAGGTCTGTCATGGAAACCGTTGCCTGTGCATCGATCATATCTTGAAGGACTCGTAGCTGCCGGGGTGGAAGATTTCGTTGACCGACATCCGGCGCGCCGACAACCCCTGGGAATGATGGTGGCGCACGAATGCCTCCAGGGTCGGCCGGTTGTTAGCCACGCCGTACGACCAGTAATCCTGTCCCATAGACTCGCGCGCCGCCTTCAACTGCTCTTCCACGAACGGCAGCGTCACCTTGGTGGCCGAGGTGTCGCCCAGCCTGGCGAGCGCGGCCGACTTGGCCTGCTCGAACGCCTTCAGCACGGCGCCCGGCAACCATGGATGCTGTGCCGCCAGTTCGTTGCGGATGCCGACCACGTGCATGATCGGAAAAATCCCGGTGCGCTTGTAGTAGTCCTTGGCGGTGGCGGTCGGATCGGCAAACAGCCAGCCGACATCGGGATTATTAGCGGCCGCGCCGCCAGGCGGGCGCGGCGCGATGAACGCGTCGATATCCCCGCGGTCGAGCATTGCAGAGATCGTGTCGCCTTCCGGCGCACTCTCCATCCGCACCTCAGGTGGCAGCGCAAGCTTGATTTTTTCGGGACGGCCCGGCTCGTCGATGCCGCCGCGCACCCAGGTCACATCCTCCGGCCGCACGCCGTAATCGTCCTGCAGGATCGAGCGCGCCCACACGTTGGCGGTCAGCTGATATTCGGGTACCCCAATGCGGCAGCCTTTCAGGTCTTCGGGCTTGCGGATGCGATCGGTGCGCACATAGATCGAGGTATGGCGGAACGCACGCGACAGGAATACCGGTATCGCCACGTACGGGCTCACGCCCTTCGAGGCCTTGACCAGGTAGCTGGAAAAGGACAGTTCGCTGATGTCAAACTCGGCATTGCGGAAAGCCCGGAAGAAAATCTCTTCCGGCGAAAGCGTCATGCAGACCGGATCGACGCCATCGATCTGCACGCTGCCGTCGAGCAGCCCACGGGTCCGGTCATAGTCTCCCATCGCGATTGAAAGTTGAAGCTTGGACAAGTTTGTCTCCTGAATCGTTATCCGCGGCTCAAGCCGTCGTCTGGTAGCTGCCATCCAGCGCTGCCGCCTGCGGCTCGTCCCACACATAGCTCGTTTCGTACGAGCGCCAGTCGACGCTCTTGGGGATGATCGCCTGGTAGGCACAGACCCCGGGCCCGACCGCGCTGTCGGCGCAACCGATCGCAGGCTGCCCGTCCTGGAATGCGCGCACCGCCTCGATCATCTGGCGCCGGAACTCGACGACGGCGAGGTCGCTGGCGCCGAGGCGGTCCGCACTGCGGTTCGCTATCGGGCTCATCGTCACCCACATCGCAATATCCTGGTTCGGGAAGCCCGTGATCCCGGTGAAGTTCCCTGCTTTCATGGCTTGCCGGTCCTGCCAGAACATGTTGTGGACGTTACGCAACGGCTTGTAGTGCTGGTCGAGGTCGACGCCCAGGCGCTGGCCGAGGAACTTGCGCCACGTTTCGGTCTCCGGGGTCTTGGCCGGGTGGCCCCAGGCGATGAAATAGAACGCCGTGTTGGTGTCGTCCACCGGCACATTGATGTTGGCCACGTTGTACAGATTGTTGGGCGGGATCAGCGCGGTGGCCGGTGCGACGAACACCGTCGAGCGCACATAATCGTGCGTCGCCGCATTGCTGATCGGGCGCCGCAGCGCCGCATAGCGGAAGCCATAGGAGGTGCGCTGCACTTGCAGCCGTGGCGCCTTGTCGGTGGAAGGCCGCAGCCAGGCCTTGTCGTTGGCTTCGGCGCCCTGGACCCGGGCCGGCACCATGTCCGACGAATGCAGGCTCGAACTGTGCGCCGAGTCGATCGCGCCCTCCAGGATCTGCGCCCAGTTGCAGGGAATGATGGCCTTGGCGATGCTGACCCGGACTTCGGCGGTCGGCGCCCAGGGCGGTGGCGTGAACTCGGGCATCGTCTCGGCAGGACCGAGGTAGGCCCAGACGCAGCCGCCCCATTCTCTGACCGGATAGGCGCGATGCTTGACTTTGGCGGCCATGCAGCTGGAGGCCGGCTCCGATGCCATCTCGACGACGTTGCCTTCCACGTCCATCTTCCAGCCGTGATAGAGGCAGCGCAGGCCGTTGCCCTCGTTGCGCCCGAGTACCAGTGAGGCGCCGCGGTGTGGGCAATATTCGTCCATGACGCCGACCCGGCCCTGGGTATCGCGGAACACGACCAGGTCCTGGCCGAACATGCGCGCCTTGACCGGCGTACCGTCCGCCTCACTCACTTCTTCGATCAGGCATACCGGTTGCC
The DNA here is from genome assembly GCF_001412595.2 of Massilia sp. WG5. Classification (NCBI taxonomy): domain Bacteria; kingdom Pseudomonadati; phylum Pseudomonadota; class Betaproteobacteria; order Burkholderiales; family Oxalobacteraceae; genus Massilia; species Massilia sp. WG5. Next base: position 19,977 of record NZ_CP012641.2, on the reverse strand, counting down.
AGTGGCGGCGCATCAGCTGCCCCATCGGCGCATCGCCTTCCACCCGGCACAGCAGCTCGTTCTCTTCTTTGCTTATCACCGCAGACCTCCCTAGTTGTTCAACCGCTGCCTGGCTCCTGCATGCAGCGGCCGGATTACTTTTACCGCACAATAAAAAAACTTAGACCCCTAAGCAAAAGTATAGATGCCGCGCCAACCGGTGTCTACCGGTTTACGTTCGATACACGTGAAATTCGTAATTGGAACCACAGGTGCGCTACATCGCAATCCGGCGGCTCGACGGCCTGTCCTCAGCCGCGGACATGGCGTCCGAACGGCGTGCGGGGACGCCGCTGGCCAAGCGGCCAGCGTCACACCTATGTCCATGGAAAATGCTGCGCCGGATCAGCCGCTTCCGGCGCAGGCAGCCTTCAGTCCTGGTCCCCGTACATGATGGTGCGGTAGTACTCATAGAAACCGCGGATCGGCCCCTCGGTCACCATGTTGCCGTCCTCCGGCGGCGCCGCCCCCCTGCCGCCCAGTTCCAGCACCGCGGTGTTGCCCGGGTTGGCCTGGATGCCGGCGCAGGAGTACTCCAGCACCTCGGTATCGTCAACCGACACGAAACCGGACGGACCGGTCAGGTTGGCCTGGCGTAAGCGGCGCATAGTGGTTTCCTCGTCGTCATCCTCGTAGCCGAAGTAGGTCCACAGCAGCTCGAACTCGTTCGGCCCCATAGGGATGACATAGCGCAGCTGCAGGCTGTTGTCCTGTTGTTGCAAGACCAGGTCAGGAAAGATGGTCTGGATCTGGATCGTGATTTCGTCGTTGTACTCCGGCGCCGCCTTGACCAGTCGCATGTCGTTGAGCGTGTAGTCCGGACGATAGGATTTCATTTCCATCGTGCCGGTGGCTTCGCCGGTATTCCGGACCGATGCGAACACGTTGTGCGAACGGGTGCGCTCGTCGGTGATGGTGACGCCCTTCTGGTCAATCCGGTACAGGCCGAAGCTGATCAGGAATACGTGCAGCAAGGACGCATGGTAGGGATCCTTGATGTTCTCCATGTACAGTTTCCAATCGCCCTTAATGCGTTGGCGCTGATAGCCAAGCACCTTGACCTTGCGGCCATTGAAGATACGCTTGAGATAGAAATAATTTTCGTCGCCAAGATACTCTTCCATCGGCGGGACGCTGTGGTCGAACGAAGCGAACACGGCACCGTTGATGTTTTCTACTTTCAGCACCCGCAGGCCGTGCTCCTTCATGTCGAAGTCGGCCGGGAAGCCGCCCTTGCCCTTGATGCCGCGCCGGAAAGGCACGCCCATCAGTTCCCCCTTCAGGTCATAAGTCCATTGATGGTACGGACACATGATTTCCTTCTGGTGGCCAAATTTCGCCTGGCACAGTTCCACGCCACGGTGCGCGCAATTATTCTGCAGCACGCTGATCTCACCAGTCTCGGTACGCGTCATCAAGACCGTCCGTTCGCCGATCGTCGCGCGCTTGAAATCGCCCGTGTTCGGCACTTCGGTATCGATACCGACAAAGTGCCAGAACGGCCCGTAGAAAATGCGCTCGAGTTCGCTGCGGTAATTGTCCTTGTCCGTATAGACCCACAACGGCACGCGCGAGCAATCTTCCCGCGGCCATTTCTTGTGTGGGTTCAGTTCAGTATCAGTTGCATGCATGTCCATCGCGGCTACTCCATTGATTCGGTTTGTCATTGCCGGTCGCGCCGGCAGGCGTTCGGGCACTGGCTGGTTGCCGGCTTACACCGGGTACACCAACGCCCCTGCAAGCAATTCGGAGTCGAACACCACCAGGCGCTCGACGATCTTGAGGTCGCCGCCCGTGCTGTCGAGCTTGTCGAAGGTGCGCGCCGTCAGCAGCAGGCGCGTGGTGCCGTCGACCAGGGTCTGGTACACCGTGATCATCGAACGGCTGTTGATCAGCGCGCCGTCGGCCGACACGATGCGGATGCCCGAAACGTTGTGGTTCAGCGCGCGCGCCGCATGCACCTGGGTTTCCTTGATCGCCGTGATGCGGTCCACCAGTGCGCCCTTGCTCTCGGCGAACATCGGACCGATCCGCAGACCGCGCTCGTGGTTGGTCCGCGGCACGATCCGGTACACGCAGTCGTCCCGGAAAAATTCCGGCCACTGCGCGAGGTCTCCGTCGCAGATGCATTCGGCATAGGCGGCATACAAGTCCGCAATCCTTGCTCTTAACTCCAAATCAAACATGGCTGTCTCCGTGCTTCTGATTTCTTGTTGAATTCTTGCCGCCCTATTTGCCGGCTTCCTCGCGGTACAGGCCAACCGCCTCGAGCACCGGCGCGTCCGTGACCGAAAACAGTACCGCGCGCGAACCCGACGAGTTGTTGCGATGTTCATACCAGGCCCAGCTCGGAATCGAGAACACGTCGCGCGGTCCCCATTTGAGCTCGATGTCACCGACCATGGTGGTGCCCTCGCCTTCGACCACATAAAACACCGCGCTCGACGTCTTGCGCTTCGGTTTGCCGGCAAAGCCTGGCGGCAGGCTTTGCACCGCGCAGCGCAGGGTCGGCAGGGTCGGGCCACCCGTGGCCGGGTTGGCATACTCGAGGGCGATGCCGTCGTGGGGACAGCCGGCGACGGCGGCGAAGCGTTGCAGCTGCTGCTCGACGTCGCGCCAGGCATAGCGGTACGGAACGACCTGGCGCGCCGGCTGTTCCCATTGCGGGCGGATCGGGTTGGCGCGCGCGCTCGGGAACTGCTCTGGACGAATCACCTCCTGCGTGACTTCTCCCAGCGGCTCGTAGGCCATCTGTCCCAGCTTGGCGACCAGCGGCACATCGAGGACGTCGAGCCAGATGCCGACCTTATCGCTTTCGTTGTGATGGTCGTGCCAGGTCCAGGTCGGCGTCAGCACCAGGTCATTGGTTTCCATTACCAGCGGTTCGCCGTTGACCACCGTGTACAGCTTCTCGTCGCCCTCGATCACGAAGCGCAGCGCCGAGATAGGATGGCGGTGCGCCCAGGCCGTTTCGCCCGGTTTGGTCACCTGCATGCCCATCAGGATGGTCTGGGTGGTGCTGCCGACTTCCGGCGCAGGGTTGATGAAGGACACATTGCGGCGCGCCGTGAAGCTTTCGGACATCACGTCGAGCATCTCCATCAGTTTCGGGCTGACCGCATCCCACCGCCACAGGTGCGGCTTCCCGGCCGAATTGGGGCCGCCAATCAGGCGTTCGAGCATGGCGTCGTACACCCACTGCCCGCGCAGCGACATGGCGGCCAGCTCGGTGTCGAATTGGGCCAAGGTTTTTGTAGTAGTAGTCATGGACGGTCGTCTCCTCTATCTGCTTATCTGGATCTGTGGAAATGAACAAGTCAGGCGTTGGCGGCCTGGGGGGCGGCCGGCGCGGCGCCGAACTCGCGCTGCAGAATCGCCCAGCGCTGGCCGCACTCGCGCGCGCCGGCAATATAGTTATTCGGGGCTTCCAGGTATGGCGGACGGCTCGGGCCGGGATCGATCAGGCCAGCGGCCGCAAACTGCTGGTGCCCGAGCTGGATGCTGTAGTCCATGAATTTGGCCAGGTCGCCGTCCGGGATCATTGGTGAAATTGCCCAGCGCAGCTTTTCGGTGAGCGCCTGCGCGCGCGGCCAGTCCCTGGCCCTGATCGCGTCGGCCAGCGCGACAATCGGCGCCGGGGCACAGGCCACCCCGCCCGACCAGCAGGCCAGCGCCAGATCCGGGTGGGCCTGGGCTGCGGCATACCAGTCGGTTTCCAGTGGCAGGATGCGGATCTTGCTGCCGACCGCCTGCAGGTCGGACAACAGCGAAGGACCGCCGACATGCTTGGCAGCCACCACTTCCGGAATGTCGGCCAGCGCCTGGTACAAGGCCGGCGAAATCTTGCCCTTGAAAGCGGATGGGTTGTCGTACACCACCAGCGGCACGCCCGGCAGCGCCTCGGCGATATCGCGATAGAAGCGCAGGATGGCCGCATCGTCCATTGCCAGCCACATCGGGCGGCCGACGAACAGGCCATCGGCGCCCAGCCCGACCAGTTCGCGACCACGCTGGATCGTGTCGCGGGTATTGAGGGTGGTGACGCCGGCGAACACGGGTACCGCGCCGCGCGCCGTGCGAACGACGCAGTCGACGAAGTCGCGCAGCTCGTTCCAGGTCAGGGTTGCGCATTCGCCGAAGGTGCCGGTGGTCATGAGCACATCAACCCGTGCATCGAGTACGATGCGCACCATTTTCTCGGTCTCGGCCAGGTTGACGGTGTTTTCGGCATCCCAGCGCCCCGCGTTCGGGGTGGCGGGCGTCGGCAGGATGCCGACGATGCCGGCGATGTCGTTGACGGTGATTTTCACGTGTTTTTCCCTTTTAATTAAAAGAACAGCTCAGAGGCCGACATACTCTTCCAGCAACTGCCGGTTGCGCCGCAGTTCATCCGAGGTGCCGCTCCATACGGTTTTCCCTTTTTCGAAAATGAAATGGCGATCGGCCAGCCGCAGTAATGGCGCAATGTTTTTATCGATGACCAACAGCGCAATTCCGGTCTGCTTCAAGTTCTTCAAGCATTCCCAGATCTCGGCGCGGATCAGCGGCGCCAGGCCTTCGGTCGCTTCGTCGAGGATCATCAGTCTGGGATTGGTCATCAGGGCACGCCCGATCGCCAGCATCTGTTGCTCGCCGCCGGACAGGTTGCAGCCGAGGTTGGTTTCGCGTTCCTTCAGCCGCGGGAACAGCGTGTAGATGCGCTCCAGGGTCCAGGGCGCGCCCATCGGGAAGCGCTGGGCCGCCGTCGCTACCAGGTTTTCACGCACACTCAGGTTGGGAAAAATGCCGCGCCCCTCGGGCACCAGCCCGATCCCGGCCTGCGCCACGTGGTGGTCGGGCTTGCCGGTCATGTCCTGCCCGGCCAGGCGGATGACCCCGCTTTTGGTCTTGAGCATGCCCATGATGGTCTTGACCATGGTGGACTTGCCCATGCCGTTGCGCCCGAGGATGGTGACGAACTCCCCGGCCCGGATGTCGATGCCGGCCCCAAACAAAACCTGGCTGGAGCCGTAGCAGGCTTCGATACCGCTTGCTTCAAGTAAGATTTCACGCATCGAGCGTCTCCTCCTCGCCCAGATAGGCCGCCTGCACTTCGGGGTCGGCCCGCACCTGGTCGAGCGATCCGGTGGAGATCGCCCGGCCATATACCAGCACGGTGATGCGGTCGGCCAGGGTGAACACCGAATTGAGATCGTGCTCGATCAGGACAATGCTGACCGAGCCCTTCAGTTTGAGCAGCAGCTGCGTCATTTCCGCCGATTCCTGCGGGCTCATGCCTGCCATCGGCTCGTCGAGCAGCAGCATCTTGGGTTTCATCGCCAGCACCACGGCCAGTTCCAGCTGGCGGCAGGCGCCATGGCCCAGGTTGCGCGCGAGTGTGTCGAGTTCTCCGCCCAGACCGACCAGCTCGAGCGCCGCACGCGCCGGCGCGATCAGGTCCTGGTCGAGCGCCGCCCGGGCCCAGAAACGGAAGCTGTGTCCGCGTCGTGCCTGAACGGCGAGCATGACGTTCTGCAGCACCGTCAGGTCCGGCAGGATCGACGTGATCTGGTACGAACGGGCCATTCCTGCCAGCGCGCGCCGGTGCACCGGCAAGCGGGTGATATCGGCACCGTCGAACAGGATCGTCCCTTCGTCGGGGTGCAGTTCACCGATCAGCTGGCTGATGAAGGTCGTCTTGCCGGCGCCGTTGGGGCCGATGACCGCATGGGGCATTGTCAATTTGCCACAGCCGGCCGCGCCTCGATAAAATGATGAGATGACAGGTTCTCAACTTTACCGCGGTTTCCGCTACCCTCGGGAGATCATCAGCCATGTGGTGTGGCTCTACTTCCGGTTCTCGCTGAGCTTTCGCGACATCGAGGAATTGATGGCAAGCCGGGGTATCGTCGTGACTTACGAGACGATTCGCCAATGGACTCTGCGGTTCGGCCAGCAATACGCTGCTGAGCTGCGCCGACGTCAGCCACGACGGGGCGACAAATGGCACCTCGACGAGGTCGTGCTGACGATCAAGGGAAAACATCATTACCTCTGGCGTGCAGTTGACCAGGACGGCCATGTCCTGGATGTCCTCGTGCAGAGCAGGCGTGACCGGCAGGCGGCCAAGCGGTTCTTTCGCAAGCTTCTCAAGGGCTTGCGCTACGTGCCGCGGGTTCTGATTACTGACAAGCTCAAGAGTTATGCGGCCGCTAAGGCTCAGATCATGCCGGGCGTAGAGCATCGCCAGCACAAGGGTTTGAACAACCGGGCCGAGCTATCGCACCAACCGACGCGCCAGCGAGAACGGCAGATGCGCCGCTACAAGTCACCGAGGCACGCGCAGCGTTTTCTATCCGCGCATGGGCCGATCAACAACGTCTTCCGATGCCAGCGCAACCGCCTGTCGGCGCAGCAGTACCGGCACGTGCGTACTCAAGCGTTTTCTCTCTGGAATGAGGTCACCGATGTAGCGAAGAACGCATAACCTGGGACATTTGTTATCCGAGCGCGCGGCCATTTCGCTCCGGATTCCGAAACTCGTCTCGTCGGCTCAGCAACTTGACAATGCCCCGTTGTACCGCGTGCTTTATCCTCGTCCCACCTGGTGCTCGAGCTTCACGTCGCGCTTTTCGCGGTCCGACTCCAGCAGCGCCAGGCAGATTTCCAGCGTTGCCTTGGCCCAAAGCCCACTGTGGAGCGGTGCCGTTCCGTGCACTACCGCCGCGTACAGCTCGTCGATGACTTCGAAGCGCGGCACGGCCGGAGGCGCCAGCGCGCGTCGCTCGCGCACGGCGTCGCCGTACACCACCACGGCGTCGGGCATCGGCCGCATATCCCCGCGCTCGCAGGCAACGACAATCGGCCCGAAATGCTGGTGCTGGAACGGGGCGGCGTCCGCGCCGGGCTTGGCCGGCGCCCGATAGGCCGGGCCGCCATAGGTAGCGGCCGCCTTCAGCCGGGCCTCTTCCTGCGGCGACTCGATGGCCGCTAGACGGCGCCGCGCGCCGCCATACTCGTCGACCTCCTTGGGCGCGCCCATTTCTCCCGTCCAGCCGCACCACTCGTCCGAATCGAAATGGCCGAATCCGCTGTAAACCAGCGAGGCGAACACACCATCGTCGAACCACAACATCGCCGCGTAGGCGCCCTCGGTAGGCCGCGCCGGATCCCAGGCCCCCATGGTGGCGCGAACGTGCGTGGCGCGGCTGCCTGCCAGCAGACGCACCACGTCCACCTGGTGCGCTGCCTGGCTGAACACGACGCCACCGCCGGCATCGGTATCGAGCTCTTCCGGACGCCGCGGGCGGTACAGAAAGTCGGTGTAATTGAGCGCCTGAATCATCTTGACTTTGCCGAGTTCGCCGCTGTCGATGATCGCGCGCGCCGCCAGATAGGGCGAGTCGAAACTGTGGCAATGACCGACGATCAGGTGCACGCCCGCCGCCCGGCATGCCTCGATCATGTCGTCGCACTCGGCCATGCTCAACGCCATCGGCTTTTCGACCAGTACATGTTTCCCATGCGAAGCGGCAATACTGGTGTGTTCAGCATGGAACTGGTGCGGGCTTGCGACATAGATCGCGTCTAGCGACGGGTCGGCAGCGAGCTGTTCCACGCTTTCGTAGACCGGCGCCGAGAAGTCGCGCGCGAACTGCGCGCGTGCCGCCGCGCGCGGGTCGCACGCCGCGACCAGCTCGATGCGGGGATCGGCGCCCAGGGTCGGCAACATCAGCGTGAAGGCACGGCCAAGGCCGGCCACTCCCAGGCGGAGTCGGCGTTGTCCCATGATCACAGGTCCAGCACCAGTTCGGCCGACCTGGCGCGCGACACGCACACCATGATCTGCGACTCCATTTCCTCGGGCATCAACACCATGTCGCGATGATCCGCTTCGCCCGCCAGCAAGCCGGTGCGGCACGAGCCGCAGGTGCCGCTTTCGCATGACGACGCCACGTCGCAGCCACTTTCGCGTAGCACGTCGAGGATCGATTTGCCGACCGGTACCTCGAGGCTGCGGCCGGATTTTGCCAGCTGCACCACGAACGGCGTGTCGTCGGGCCGTGGCCGGCTGCCGTCGGCGAAGCTTTCGAAGTGAATGTTCGAATGCGGCCAATGGCCGGACATGTCGCGCACCGCGTCCATCAGGCCCTGCGGGCCGCAGCAGTACACATGGGCCCCGCTCGACCGTTCCAGCACCGGCCACAGGTCGAACGACGCCGCCGGGTCGCCATGGTCGTGGTGCACATGGACACGTCCGCGCAGTTCCGGTGCGTTCAGTTCCTCCAGGAACGCGGTGGTTTCGGGCGAGCGCGTGAAATAGTACAGTTTCCAGGGCGCGGCAGGCAGCTCGCCCATGGAGGCGATCATCGACATGATCGGCGTGATGCCGATCCCGCCGGCGATGAAAATATAGGATGGGGCGGTTTCCACGAACGGAAATGCGTTCTCGGGCACCGAGGCCAGCAAGGTGTCCCCGACCCTGGCGTCGTCGACCAGGCTGATCGAGCCGCCCTGCCCGCGCTCGTCGCGCTTGACGGCGATGACGTAGCGGCCGCGCTCGGCCGGGTCGTTGCACAGCGAGTACTTGCGGATGGCGCCGTTCGGCACCCGGATCTTGATGTGCGAACCGGGCGTAAAGACCGGCAGCTGCGCGCCATCGGGGTGGACCAGCTCGAAGCTGCGGATACCCTCCGCCACGTCGCGCACGTGCGCGATACGCAGCGGTGTCATTCCATCAGGGGTTGCCGGGCCTTCCATAGGTGCTTGGGGAGCGGCCTTGTGGGCATCGATCAGGCTCATTGGAGCACCCGTAGCGACAGGTCGATGGCGCTGACGTCCTTGGTCAGTTTGCCGCTCGATATGCGGTCGACGCCGGTGGCGGCAATCGCGCGCAGCGTCTCCAGGCTCACCCCGCCGGACACTTCGAGCAACGCGCGCCCGGCATTCAGGGCGTAGGCGCGGTGCATGTCCTCCAGCTCGAAATCGTCGAGCAGGACGCTGGTCGCGCCTGCGGCCAGGGCCTGTTCCAGCTCGTCCAGGCTTTCCACCTCGATCTGGATCGGGACGCTGGCGTCGAGCGCACGCGCCGCGGCAAGCGCCGCGGCAATGCCGCCGGCTGCGGCGATATGATTTTCCTTGATCAGGATCCCGTCCCACAGCGCCATCCGGTGGTTGGCGCCGCCGCCGATCCGCACCGCATATTTCTGCGCCTGGCGCAATCCGGGCAAAGTCTTGCGGGTATCGAGCACCACGCAACCGTTCGGGTTCGGCGACACCCCGGCGATCACGTCCGCGTAGCCACGGGCCCGGGTCGCCACCGCCGACAGCATCTGCAGGAAGTTCAGTGCCGAGCGCTCGGCGCTGAGGATGGCGCGCGCATTGCCGCCGATCCGGCACAGAGTGGTCCCGGCGGCGACGCTGGCGCCCTCGGCACAGAGCCAGTCGACCGTGGCGCCCGGGTCGAGCGCATGAACGCAGTCCTCGAACCATGGCTGGCCGCACACCACCGCGGCTTGCTTGGCCACCACCTGCGCCGTCATCAGCTGGTCTGCCGGCACCAGCTGTGCGGTCCAGTCGCCGCGTCCCAAGTCTTCCAGCAGGGCGTCGCGGACATTGCGCTTGCGCGCCTCTTCGAGTGTCTCATTATGATCAAACATCATTTATTCCAGAATTTGAAATTCGCGCTGGGGGGCGCATGGGTCAGCTCAGTCGCCTGCAACAGCAAGGCGGCTGCGCTGACAGCCAGGAAAGCAAGGATGGTTCTCCGAAACCACAACTCGCTGAAAAAACCGCGCAACCATTTGCCGATCAACAGTCCGCACGCCATCGGGAGCAGGCCGACCAGCGACACCGCCAGTTCACTCGCACCCAGCCGGCCATGGGCCGCCAGCGACGCGTACAGCGGGATGGCGCTGAACAGGTAAATCACGCTGATGCAGCCGATGAAATCCTCGCGCTCGAGTTTCAGCGCCGACAGATAGGCGATCACGACCGGTCCGGTGAGCGAAGAAACGCCACCGACCACGCCCGCCAATGCCCCGACGGCGACGCCAGCCAGCCGTTGACGGCGCGCTGGAATATCGAATTGCGGCCGGAACGCCATCGACAGTGCCGCCAGCAACACCGCCAGCGCCACCATCAAGGTCAGCATGCCCGAGGGCATGGCCAGCGCCAGCGGGACCGTCACCAGGGTCGCTCCTACCAGCGCCACCAGCAGCGGGAAAAAGCGGCGCAGCCTGCCGATTGCGACACCGCTATCGATCGCCTGCCACAGGTTGGCCGCGAGCACCGGTATCGCCAGCAAGCTGATGGCCTGCGGGGTCGGCATCACCAGTGACAGAGCCGGCACCATGACCAGCGGCAGCCCCACGCCGAGGATGCCCTTGACGATGCCGCCCGCCACGAACGCGGCGGCGACGCCGGCCACGATGGCAAGTCCGGCCAGGTTGCTGCTGCCGAACGAACTGAGCAGGTCTGTCATGGAAACCGTTGCCTGTGCATCGATCATATCTTGAAGGACTCGTAGCTGCCGGGGTGGAAGATTTCGTTGACCGACATCCGGCGCGCCGACAACCCCTGGGAATGATGGTGGCGCACGAATGCCTCCAGGGTCGGCCGGTTGTTAGCCACGCCGTACGACCAGTAATCCTGTCCCATAGACTCGCGCGCCGCCTTCAACTGCTCTTCCACGAACGGCAGCGTCACCTTGGTGGCCGAGGTGTCGCCCAGCCTGGCGAGCGCGGCCGACTTGGCCTGCTCGAACGCCTTCAGCACGGCGCCCGGCAACCATGGATGCTGTGCCGCCAGTTCGTTGCGGATGCCGACCACGTGCATGATCGGAAAAATCCCGGTGCGCTTGTAGTAGTCCTTGGCGGTGGCGGTCGGATCGGCAAACAGCCAGCCGACATCGGGATTATTAGCGGCCGCGCCGCCAGGCGGGCGCGGCGCGATGAACGCGTCGATATCCCCGCGGTCGAGCATTGCAGAGATCGTGTCGCCTTCCGGCGCACTCTCCATCCGCACCTCAGGTGGCAGCGCAAGCTTGATTTTTTCGGGACGGCCCGGCTCGTCGATGCCGCCGCGCACCCAGGTCACATCCTCCGGCCGCACGCCGTAATCGTCCTGCAGGATCGAGCGCGCCCACACGTTGGCGGTCAGCTGATATTCGGGTACCCCAATGCGGCAGCCTTTCAGGTCTTCGGGCTTGCGGATGCGATCGGTGCGCACATAGATCGAGGTATGGCGGAACGCACGCGACAGGAATACCGGTATCGCCACGTACGGGCTCACGCCCTTCGAGGCCTTGACCAGGTAGCTGGAAAAGGACAGTTCGCTGATGTCAAACTCGGCATTGCGGAAAGCCCGGAAGAAAATCTCTTCCGGCGAAAGCGTCATGCAGACCGGATCGACGCCATCGATCTGCACGCTGCCGTCGAGCAGCCCACGGGTCCGGTCATAGTCTCCCATCGCGATTGAAAGTTGAAGCTTGGACAAGTTTGTCTCCTGAATCGTTATCCGCGGCTCAAGCCGTCGTCTGGTAGCTGCCATCCAGCGCTGCCGCCTGCGGCTCGTCCCACACATAGCTCGTTTCGTACGAGCGCCAGTCGACGCTCTTGGGGATGATCGCCTGGTAGGCACAGACCCCGGGCCCGACCGCGCTGTCGGCGCAACCGATCGCAGGCTGCCCGTCCTGGAATGCGCGCACCGCCTCGATCATCTGGCGCCGGAACTCGACGACGGCGAGGTCGCTGGCGCCGAGGCGGTCCGCACTGCGGTTCGCTATCGGGCTCATCGTCACCCACATCGCAATATCCTGGTTCGGGAAGCCCGTGATCCCGGTGAAGTTCCCTGCTTTCATGGCTTGCCGGTCCTGCCAGAACATGTTGTGGACGTTACGCAACGGCTTGTAGTGCTGGTCGAGGTCGACGCCCAGGCGCTGGCCGAGGAACTTGCGCCACGTTTCGGTCTCCGGGGTCTTGGCCGGGTGGCCCCAGGCGATGAAATAGAACGCCGTGTTGGTGTCGTCCACCGGCACATTGATGTTGGCCACGTTGTACAGATTGTTGGGCGGGATCAGCGCGGTGGCCGGTGCGACGAACACCGTCGAGCGCACATAATCGTGCGTCGCCGCATTGCTGATCGGGCGCCGCAGCGCCGCATAGCGGAAGCCATAGGAGGTGCGCTGCACTTGCAGCCGTGGCGCCTTGTCGGTGGAAGGCCGCAGCCAGGCCTTGTCGTTGGCTTCGGCGCCCTGGACCCGGGCCGGCACCATGTCCGACGAATGCAGGCTCGAACTGTGCGCCGAGTCGATCGCGCCCTCCAGGATCTGCGCCCAGTTGCAGGGAATGATGGCCTTGGCGATGCTGACCCGGACTTCGGCGGTCGGCGCCCAGGGCGGTGGCGTGAACTCGGGCATCGTCTCGGCAGGACCGAGGTAGGCCCAGACGCAGCCGCCCCATTCTCTGACCGGATAGGCGCGATGCTTGACTTTGGCGGCCATGCAGCTGGAGGCCGGCTCCGATGCCATCTCGACGACGTTGCCTTCCACGTCCATCTTCCAGCCGTGATAGAGGCAGCGCAGGCCGTTGCCCTCGTTGCGCCCGAGTACCAGTGAGGCGCCGCGGTGTGGGCAATATTCGTCCATGACGCCGACCCGGCCCTGGGTATCGCGGAACACGACCAGGTCCTGGCCGAACATGCGCGCCTTGACCGGCGTACCGTCCGCCTCACTCACTTCTTCGATCAGGCATACCGGTTGCCAGTGGCGGCGCATCAGCTGCCCCATCGGCGCATCGCCTTCCACCCGGCACAGCAGCTCGTTCTCTTCTTTGCTTATCACCGCAGACCTCCCTAGTTGTTCAACCGCTGCCTGGCTCCTGCATGCAGCGGCCGGATTACTTTTACCGCACAATAAAAAAACTTAGACCCCTAAGCAAAAGTATAGATGCCGCGCCAACCGGTGTCTACCGGTTTACGTTCGATACACGTGAAATTCGTAATTGGAACCACAGGTGCGCTACATCGCAATCCGGCGGCTCGACGGCCTGTCCTCAGCCGCGGACATGGCGTCCGAACGGCGTGCGGGGACGCCGCTGGCCAAGCGGCCAGCGTCACACCTATGTCCATGGAAAATGCTGCGCCGGATCAGCCGCTTCCGGCGCAGGCAGCCTTCAGTCCTGGTCCCCGTACATGATGGTGCGGTAGTACTCATAGAAACCGCGGATCGGCCCCTCGGTCACCATGTTGCCGTCCTCCGGCGGCGCCGCCCCCCTGCCGCCCAGTTCCAGCACCGCGGTGTTGCCCGGGTTGGCCTGGATGCCGGCGCAGGAGTACTCCAGCACCTCGGTATCGTCAACCGACACGAAACCGGACGGACCGGTCAGGTTGGCCTGGCGTAAGCGGCGCATAGTGGTTTCCTCGTCGTCATCCTCGTAGCCGAAGTAGGTCCACAGCAGCTCGAACTCGTTCGGCCCCATAGGGATGACATAGCGCAGCTGCAGGCTGTTGTCCTGTTGTTGCAAGACCAGGTCAGGAAAGATGGTCTGGATCTGGATCGTGATTTCGTCGTTGTACTCCGGCGCCGCCTTGACCAGTCGCATGTCGTTGAGCGTGTAGTCCGGACGATAGGATTTCATTTCCATCGTGCCGGTGGCTTCGCCGGTATTCCGGACCGATGCGAACACGTTGTGCGAACGGGTGCGCTCGTCGGTGATGGTGACGCCCTTCTGGTCAATCCGGTACAGGCCGAAGCTGATCAGGAATACGTGCAGCAAGGACGCATGGTAGGGATCCTTGATGTTCTCCATGTACAGTTTCCAATCGCCCTTAATGCGTTGGCGCTGATAGCCAAGCACCTTGACCTTGCGGCCATTGAAGATACGCTTGAGATAGAAATAATTTTCGTCGCCAAGATACTCTTCCATCGGCGGGACGCTGTGGTCGAACGAAGCGAACACGGCACCGTTGATGTTTTCTACTTTCAGCACCCGCAGGCCGTGCTCCTTCATGTCGAAGTCGGCCGGGAAGCCGCCCTTGCCCTTGATGCCGCGCCGGAAAGGCACGCCCATCAGTTCCCCCTTCAGGTCATAAGTCCATTGATGGTACGGACACATGATTTCCTTCTGGTGGCCAAATTTCGCCTGGCACAGTTCCACGCCACGGTGCGCGCAATTATTCTGCAGCACGCTGATCTCACCAGTCTCGGTACGCGTCATCAAGACCGTCCGTTCGCCGATCGTCGCGCGCTTGAAATCGCCCGTGTTCGGCACTTCGGTATCGATACCGACAAAGTGCCAGAACGGCCCGTAGAAAATGCGCTCGAGTTCGCTGCGGTAATTGTCCTTGTCCGTATAGACCCACAACGGCACGCGCGAGCAATCTTCCCGCGGCCATTTCTTGTGTGGGTTCAGTTCAGTATCAGTTGCATGCATGTCCATCGCGGCTACTCCATTGATTCGGTTTGTCATTGCCGGTCGCGCCGGCAGGCGTTCGGGCACTGGCTGGTTGCCGGCTTACACCGGGTACACCAACGCCCCTGCAAGCAATTCGGAGTCGAACACCACCAGGCGCTCGACGATCTTGAGGTCGCCGCCCGTGCTGTCGAGCTTGTCGAAGGTGCGCGCCGTCAGCAGCAGGCGCGTGGTGCCGTCGACCAGGGTCTGGTACACCGTGATCATCGAACGGCTGTTGATCAGCGCGCCGTCGGCCGACACGATGCGGATGCCCGAAACGTTGTGGTTCAGCGCGCGCGCCGCATGCACCTGGGTTTCCTTGATCGCCGTGATGCGGTCCACCAGTGCGCCCTTGCTCTCGGCGAACATCGGACCGATCCGCAGACCGCGCTCGTGGTTGGTCCGCGGCACGATCCGGTACACGCAGTCGTCCCGGAAAAATTCCGGCCACTGCGCGAGGTCTCCGTCGCAGATGCATTCGGCATAGGCGGCATACAAGTCCGCAATCCTTGCTCTTAACTCCAAATCAAACATGGCTGTCTCCGTGCTTCTGATTTCTTGTTGAATTCTTGCCGCCCTATTTGCCGGCTTCCTCGCGGTACAGGCCAACCGCCTCGAGCACCGGCGCGTCCGTGACCGAAAACAGTACCGCGCGCGAACCCGACGAGTTGTTGCGATGTTCATACCAGGCCCAGCTCGGAATCGAGAACACGTCGCGCGGTCCCCATTTGAGCTCGATGTCACCGACCATGGTGGTGCCCTCGCCTTCGACCACATAAAACACCGCGCTCGACGTCTTGCGCTTCGGTTTGCCGGCAAAGCCTGGCGGCAGGCTTTGCACCGCGCAGCGCAGGGTCGGCAGGGTCGGGCCACCCGTGGCCGGGTTGGCATACTCGAGGGCGATGCCGTCGTGGGGACAGCCGGCGACGGCGGCGAAGCGTTGCAGCTGCTGCTCGACGTCGCGCCAGGCATAGCGGTACGGAACGACCTGGCGCGCCGGCTGTTCCCATTGCGGGCGGATCGGGTTGGCGCGCGCGCTCGGGAACTGCTCTGGACGAATCACCTCCTGCGTGACTTCTCCCAGCGGCTCGTAGGCCATCTGTCCCAGCTTGGCGACCAGCGGCACATCGAGGACGTCGAGCCAGATGCCGACCTTATCGCTTTCGTTGTGATGGTCGTGCCAGGTCCAGGTCGGCGTCAGCACCAGGTCATTGGTTTCCATTACCAGCGGTTCGCCGTTGACCACCGTGTACAGCTTCTCGTCGCCCTCGATCACGAAGCGCAGCGCCGAGATAGGATGGCGGTGCGCCCAGGCCGTTTCGCCCGGTTTGGTCACCTGCATGCCCATCAGGATGGTCTGGGTGGTGCTGCCGACTTCCGGCGCAGGGTTGATGAAGGACACATTGCGGCGCGCCGTGAAGCTTTCGGACATCACGTCGAGCATCTCCATCAGTTTCGGGCTGACCGCATCCCACCGCCACAGGTGCGGCTTCCCGGCCGAATTGGGGCCGCCAATCAGGCGTTCGAGCATGGCGTCGTACACCCACTGCCCGCGCAGCGACATGGCGGCCAGCTCGGTGTCGAATTGGGCCAAGGTTTTTGTAGTAGTAGTCATGGACGGTCGTCTCCTCTATCTGCTTATCTGGATCTGTGGAAATGAACAAGTCAGGCGTTGGCGGCCTGGGGGGCGGCCGGCGCGGCGCCGAACTCGCGCTGCAGAATCGCCCAGCGCTGGCCGCACTCGCGCGCGCCGGCAATATAGTTATTCGGGGCTTCCAGGTATGGCGGACGGCTCGGGCCGGGATCGATCAGGCCAGCGGCCGCAAACTGCTGGTGCCCGAGCTGGATGCTGTAGTCCATGAATTTGGCCAGGTCGCCGTCCGGGATCATTGGTGAAATTGCCCAGCGCAGCTTTTCGGTGAGCGCCTGCGCGCGCGGCCAGTCCCTGGCCCTGATCGCGTCGGCCAGCGCGACAATCGGCGCCGGGGCACAGGCCACCCCGCCCGACCAGCAGGCCAGCGCCAGATCCGGGTGGGCCTGGGCTGCGGCATACCAGTCGGTTTCCAGTGGCAGGATGCGGATCTTGCTGCCGACCGCCTGCAGGTCGGACAACAGCGAAGGACCGCCGACATGCTTGGCAGCCACCACTTCCGGAATGTCGGCCAGCGCCTGGTACAAGGCCGGCGAAATCTTGCCCTTGAAAGCGGATGGGTTGTCGTACACCACCAGCGGCACGCCCGGCAGCGCCTCGGCGATATCGCGATAGAAGCGCAGGATGGCCGCATCGTCCATTGCCAGCCACATCGGGCGGCCGACGAACAGGCCATCGGCGCCCAGCCCGACCAGTTCGCGACCACGCTGGATCGTGTCGCGGGTATTGAGGGTGGTGACGCCGGCGAACACGGGTACCGCGCCGCGCGCCGTGCGAACGACGCAGTCGACGAAGTCGCGCAGCTCGTTCCAGGTCAGGGTTGCGCATTCGCCGAAGGTGCCGGTGGTCATGAGCACATCAACCCGTGCATCGAGTACGATGCGCACCATTTTCTCGGTCTCGGCCAGGTTGACGGTGTTTTCGGCATCCCAGCGCCCCGCGTTCGGGGTGGCGGGCGTCGGCAGGATGCCGACGATGCCGGCGATGTCGTTGACGGTGATTTTCACGTGTTTTTCCCTTTTAATTAAAAGAACAGCTCAGAGGCCGACATACTCTTCCAGCAACTGCCGGTTGCGCCGCAGTTCATCCGAGGTGCCGCTCCATACGGTTTTCCCTTTTTCGAAAATGAAATGGCGATCGGCCAGCCGCAGTAATGGCGCAATGTTTTTATCGATGACCAACAGCGCAATTCCGGTCTGCTTCAAGTTCTTCAAGCATTCCCAGATCTCGGCGCGGATCAGCGGCGCCAGGCCTTCGGTCGCTTCGTCGAGGATCATCAGTCTGGGATTGGTCATCAGGGCACGCCCGATCGCCAGCATCTGTTGCTCGCCGCCGGACAGGTTGCAGCCGAGGTTGGTTTCGCGTTCCTTCAGCCGCGGGAACAGCGTGTAGATGCGCTCCAGGGTCCAGGGCGCGCCCATCGGGAAGCGCTGGGCCGCCGTCGCTACCAGGTTTTCACGCACACTCAGGTTGGGAAAAATGCCGCGCCCCTCGGGCACCAGCCCGATCCCGGCCTGCGCCACGTGGTGGTCGGGCTTGCCGGTCATGTCCTGCCCGGCCAGGCGGATGACCCCGCTTTTGGTCTTGAGCATGCCCATGATGGTCTTGACCATGGTGGACTTGCCCATGCCGTTGCGCCCGAGGATGGTGACGAACTCCCCGGCCCGGATGTCGATGCCGGCCCCAAACAAAACCTGGCTGGAGCCGTAGCAGGCTTCGATACCGCTTGCTTCAAGTAAGATTTCACGCATCGAGCGTCTCCTCCTCGCCCAGATAGGCCGCCTGCACTTCGGGGTCGGCCCGCACCTGGTCGAGCGATCCGGTGGAGATCGCCCGGCCATATACCAGCACGGTGATGCGGTCGGCCAGGGTGAACACCGAATTGAGATCGTGCTCGATCAGGACAATGCTGACCGAGCCCTTCAGTTTGAGCAGCAGCTGCGTCATTTCCGCCGATTCCTGCGGGCTCATGCCTGCCATCGGCTCGTCGAGCAGCAGCATCTTGGGTTTCATCGCCAGCACCACGGCCAGTTCCAGCTGGCGGCAGGCGCCATGGCCCAGGTTGCGCGCGAGTGTGTCGAGTTCTCCGCCCAGACCGACCAGCTCGAGCGCCGCACGCGCCGGCGCGATCAGGTCCTGGTCGAGCGCCGCCCGGGCCCAGAAACGGAAGCTGTGTCCGCGTCGTGCCTGAACGGCGAGCATGACGTTCTGCAGCACCGTCAGGTCCGGCAGGATCGACGTGATCTGGTACGAACGGGCCATTCCTGCCAGCGCGCGCCGGTGCACCGGCAAGCGGGTGATATCGGCACCGTCGAACAGGATCGTCCCTTCGTCGGGGTGCAGTTCACCGATCAGCTGGCTGATGAAGGTCGTCTTGCCGGCGCCGTTGGGGCCGATGACCGCATGGGGCATTGTCAATTTGCCACAGCCGGCCGCGCCTCGATAAAATGATGAGATGACAGGTTCTCAACTTTACCGCGGTTTCCGCTACCCTCGGGAGATCATCAGCCATGTGGTGTGGCTCTACTTCCGGTTCTCGCTGAGCTTTCGCGACATCGAGGAATTGATGGCAAGCCGGGGTATCGTCGTGACTTACGAGACGATTCGCCAATGGACTCTGCGGTTCGGCCAGCAATACGCTGCTGAGCTGCGCCGACGTCAGCCACGACGGGGCGACAAATGGCACCTCGACGAGGTCGTGCTGACGATCAAGGGAAAACATCATTACCTCTGGCGTGCAGTTGACCAGGACGGCCATGTCCTGGATGTCCTCGTGCAGAGCAGGCGTGACCGGCAGGCGGCCAAGCGGTTCTTTCGCAAGCTTCTCAAGGGCTTGCGCTACGTGCCGCGGGTTCTGATTACTGACAAGCTCAAGAGTTATGCGGCCGCTAAGGCTCAGATCATGCCGGGCGTAGAGCATCGCCAGCACAAGGGTTTGAACAACCGGGCCGAGCTATCGCACCAACCGACGCGCCAGCGAGAACGGCAGATGCGCCGCTACAAGTCACCGAGGCACGCGCAGCGTTTTCTATCCGCGCATGGGCCGATCAACAACGTCTTCCGATGCCAGCGCAACCGCCTGTCGGCGCAGCAGTACCGGCACGTGCGTACTCAAGCGTTTTCTCTCTGGAATGAGGTCACCGATGTAGCGAAGAACGCATAACCTGGGACATTTGTTATCCGAGCGCGCGGCCATTTCGCTCCGGATTCCGAAACTCGTCTCGTCGGCTCAGCAACTTGACAATGCCGCACGGCGCCCAACGCGGGGCGCTGAAGGATATCGATCATGAATGACTCCCAAGAGGACTTTCGCGCGCGAAAGTACGTTGAAGTTGGGGGAGCACGCGCCTGCACTTTCGCGCGCGAAAGTGGATACCAGATAGACAATGTGATACGCGCGTCTGCGAAGCTTATTCGTGGAGCGTCACCATCGAGATGACAGCGTTGACCAGAGTACTGAAACTGGCTGGTGTCGCCGCCCGTGAACTCGGGCGTTACGATGTAGGTACCGGCGACCGACACGCTCGGCGTGTTCGTGATCTTCAATTTCCCCTGCAGGCCGATCAAGCGGTCGACGTCCCCCTTGAGGACAGGCAGGTTGTCTTCGACCAGGCGACCCATGGGTACCGGAATACCGGCTGCTTTGCCGATCCGTTCAATGCCGATCCAGTTCCGTGTCGACAACCCCATTTCCTGCACGCCGCGCAGCGAGGCCTCGACAAAATTGTTGACGTAGCGCGGGTAGAAACGCTGGACAGCCGCGAAGGCGAATGCATAGGTCAGCCCGTCAGCTTTATTCACGACCGGCGTGAAGGCGAACTGCTTGTCCTGCGGCAGCGTGTTCGCAAGATTCAA